>PFCS01000026.1:17140-22186 GCA_002772895.1 Parcubacteria group bacterium CG10_big_fil_rev_8_21_14_0_10_36_14
AATGTTGATTTTGCTTTTGTACAAAGCTTCTTTTTCTTTTTGATTATGCTATTCGCTTTTTCAATTTGTTCAGTAAGACTTCTTTGTTTGCTAACTAAAATTTCATTCAAGCGATACGTAAAAGAAAATTGTGTAGCATCAGAATCGGTTGACAAAAGAATTTGTAAATCAGGACGAGCTGTCTTTAGAGCGACTAAATGTCTTTCAAGAATTTTGAGCTGTATTTTTGCCATTGTGGTAAATTGTTCATAGTTTGGAATTTGTTTACTGATTTCCTCAGCTTCTTCTATGCTTTTGTACCAGTAGGTAAAGAGCTCTTCATCGGTTAGAAACTCTGGTCGGTCAAGACGCGAGAGCGTGCCGTCAAGAAGGATTGTGTTGATATCGGGATTTTGTTGCACAAGTTTAATAAAATTTTCCCAAGCAACTTGAGTACAAAATTCACTATCAAATCCCACTTCGCTGAGATAGACAAGTTGTGGAAAGCCCTTAACTCGTACTTTAATAAGTTGTGGCAATGTTATTTGTTTTATTTCTTTTTTTTGGGCTTCTTGATCTTGCGCTTCTTGATTTTGAGTTTCTTGATCTTGAATTTCATTTTTTCCAGCAAGCATTTTGCGCCTCCGTGTTTTGTTGTCAAGGTTCTATATATGAAAGAAGGCCCGTTTTTTACCCTTACCCTACCTGCACACCTTCTTATTTATAAGCTTAACATAAAGCTTGACAATGTCAATATTTTTATGTATAATAAACCTGTGGATAAGTAATTTTAAGAACCAAAGTAGAAAGGGTGATTTTTTTGCTAAAATAAGAAGAAAAATCTTAATAATATTTGCCACTTGACATATATTAATAAATAGTTTAATATATAAATTAACTTTAAACATTACACGAACTCCTATTTTGGGTGAAAGTTCCTCTGTAAGCTTCCCTCCGATTTTCGCCTTTTGGCGGACGGAGTAAACCGGGATGGAAACTCGGTTTAGGACATAAAACATGATAGTAGATTTTATTACAACCTACCTATTATATATAATACCAAGTAGTCCATAGCTTACGGTTTTTGTGAGTAAGATTTTTTTGGGACCGCTTGGAAGGCGGCTTTTTTTAATCTCAGATTTCAGATTTCAGATTTAATAATTTAAATTTGTAATTTGCAATTTGTTAAAAGTTGCGAAAGCACTTTGACAACTCAATAAACGAATCAAATCAAATTAAACCATATATGAAACTTGCCAAAATTTTTTGAAGGCAAAAAATTGGTGAGCAAGTTTAAGTCATATATAGGGAAAAGAGCAATAAGGGTGTATGGGGGATGCCTCGACATAAAAAGCCGATGAAGGACGTGGTAGCCTGCGATAAGCCTCGGGAAGGCGGCAAACAGCCTGTGATCCGGGGATGTCCGAATGGGGAAACCCGATCTAATGGAAGATTAGATCACTCATGCATGAATACATAGTGCATGGGAGGGCACCTGGGGAAGTGAAACATCTTAGTACCCAGAGGAAAAGAAAACGAAGAACTAACACAGATTTTTTATGTCACCGATAATACAATTTTTTGTGTAATCAGTGATGTATCAATCTGTGTTTACATTCCCTAAGTAGCGGCGAGCGAAAAGGGAGAAGCCTAAACTTTATAAACTGAAGTGATTGCAATTCTTTGCCTTTGGGCTTGGATGAGCGGTTACGGAAGGCTGCGGGGCCATATGTTTGTAAAGAGTTGAAGGATAGTATTATGGTTTTCCTGCAAGAGACCTATAAAATTTAATGTTTAGCAGAATCCTGTGGAAACAGGGACCATAGAAGGTGATAGTCCTGTATGTGAAAAACATGAATGTTTTATTATATTATTCCTAAGTACTGCGAGACTCGAGAAATCTCGTAGGAATCTGGCCGGACTATCGGCCAAGGCTAAATACTTTTTATGATCGATAGTGAACTAGTACCATGAGGGAAAGGTG
This sequence comes from Parcubacteria group bacterium CG10_big_fil_rev_8_21_14_0_10_36_14, assembly GCA_002772895.1. Classification (NCBI taxonomy): domain Bacteria; species Parcubacteria group bacterium CG10_big_fil_rev_8_21_14_0_10_36_14. The sequence continues at coordinate 19,104 of PFCS01000026.1, forward strand.
AAAAGCAGCCCGGGAGGGCGATGAAATAAAACCTGAAACCATATACCTACAAGAAGCTGGAGTCCCGCTTGCGGGATGACAGTGTTCCTATTGAAGAATGAGCCAACGAGTTTGTGAGTGTTGCGAGCTTAAATCCATAAAGGATGAAGGCGTAGTGAAAGCGAGCGTTAACGCGCGATATAAGTAGCACTTGCAAGACCCGAAACCGGGTGAGCTATCCATGGACAGGGTGAACCTTGAGTAAAATCAAGGGGAGGCCCGAACCCACGCGCCGTGCAACACGCGGGGATGATCTGTGGATAGAGGAGAAATTCCAATCGAACTCGGTGATAGCTGGTTCTCCCCGAAATAGCTTGAGGGCTAGCGTCGGAAGAACTGCTGCGGGGGTAGAGCACTGGATGAGACTGGGGGGAGCAATCCTACCCATCACAACCAAACTCCGAATACCGCAGTCAGATACCGGCAGTCAGACCATGGGGGCTAAGCTCCATAGGTCTAAAGGGAAAAAGCCCAGACCGCAATCTAAGGTCCCTAAATTTAAGTTAAGTGTAAAAGGTGGTGAAACGACTTATACAACCAGGAGGTTGGCTTAGAAGCAGCCATCCTTTAAAGAAAGCGTAACAGCTCACTGGTCAAGTTATTTTGCGCCGATAATGTACCGGGGCTAAACTTAGTACCGAAGATGCGGACCTGATCGTGCCTCATTGCATTTAGAATAAATTTATTTCTAAGTGTAGCGAGGTGCGATTGGGTGGTAGGGGAGCGTTCTGTATGCGTTGAAGCTTACCGCGTGAGCGGGAGTGGAGCGTACAGAAGTGAGAATGTTGGCATGAGTAGCAAAAATGGGGGCGAGAACCCCCCACACCGTAAGTCCAAGGTTTCCTGGGCAACGAAAATCGACCCAGGGTTAGTCGATCCTAAGGCGAGTCCAGCCCTTTTTGCATAGCAATAAGGGTAATAATGAATATTATCTTACTGCTGCGCAGTAAGGGCTGGGGTAGTCGATGGATGAGCAGGTTAATATTCCTGCACTTCTGTTTGATTTAAGCTAACGGACGCATTACTGGAGTCTTTGTGCGATTTTGGCTATTCGCATGGCTGGTCCGATTTATCGGGCTGGACGCAGCTTGAACCGCAAGGGGAAAGCAATAGAGGTAAAAGTGGTGCCTAGAAAAGGTTAGTGTATATCTTATAGAAATCGTACCGCAAACCGACACAGGTGGACGGGCATAAGTGTGCCAAGGTGTACGAGAGAAACATCGTTAAGGAACTCGGCAAAACAGTGGCCGTAACTTCGGGATAAGGCCTGCCTGACCGTGCCTCAATGTATTTGGCGCGGAATTATGAAGTTCCTAACAATAATTTTTAGTTATGAAAATGTTGATTTTGTAATTAAAAATTTTAAATTCGAAATTCCGCAAGCCGAACGCAGTGAGGTGCGGTTAGGCTGCAACAAAAGATTCCAAGCGACTGTTTACCAAAAACACAGGTCCCTGCTAAACCGTAAGGTGATGTATAGGGGCTGATGCCTGGCCAGTGCCAGAACGTTAAGGAAGTGGGTCATCTCGATTTATCGGGAGAAGCTCGTGACCGAAGCGCTGGTGAACGCCGGCCGTAACTATAACGGTCCTAAGGTAGCGAAATTCCTTGTCGGGTAAGTTCCGACCCGCACGAATGGCATAACGACTTGGAAACTGTCTTGACGATGTACTCGGCGAAATTTCAACACGAGTGAAGATGCTCTTTACCCGCGGCTGGACGAAAAGACCCCGTGAAGCTTTACTACAACTTGACATTGGGGTAGAGTTCCGCATGTTCAGAATAGGTGGGAGGTTCGACGCAAGTCGAACCGACAGTGAGATACCACCCTTGCGTTATTTTATCTCTAACCCGAGACCTTGAATCAGGTTTTGGGGACAGTGTCTGGCGGGTAGTTTATCTGGGGCGGATGCCTCCCAAAAAGTAACGGAGGCGTTTACAAAGGTTGGCTTGGCCCGGATGGAAATCGGGTTCTAAAGTGCAAACGCATAAGCCAGCTTTACTGGAACTCCTACAAGAGGACTAGTTGCGAAAGCAGAAGTTAGTGATCCGACCGTTCGTAATAGGACGGCGGAAGCTCATCGGACAAAAGCTACTCCGGGGATAACAGGCTGATCCTTCCCGAGCGTCCACAGCGACGGAAGGGTTTGGCACCTTAACTTAAATCGGGGTGCTATTCTGAGTAATCAGAATACCAAAAAATGGCTAATAACGGTGAACTCTTAATAGAAGATATACGCAGTGGTAATTTTATGCGGATATCATTTTATTGAGACAATACCGTGGGAAGTCCGAAAATATCGGACCCCGTAACGACTAATTCTCTGATTTATCAGAGATGAGATAGTAGGTACTCGATAATCGAGAAATAAACTATTATCATACGCCATCTCCTGTTATATGAATAACAGGATGAAGATATAGTCTAATGTTACTAGTAATAGTAAATACGACAGCGATGTCGGCTCGTCGCATCCTGGGGCTGGAGAAGGTCCCAAGGGTTTGGCTGTTCGCCAATTAAAGCGGCACGCGAGCTGGGTTCAGAACGTCGTGAGACAGTTCGGTCTCCTATCCGCCGTGGGCGTCGAGATTTGAGAGAACCCTTCTCTAGTACGAGAGGACCGAGAAGGACGAACCTCTAGTGTGGGAGTTGTTCTGCCAAGGGCACAGCTTCGTAGCTAAGTTCGGTACGGATAAACGCTGAAAGCATATAAGCGTGAAGCCGTTCTCAAGATTAGATCTCATTTTAGGTTCCAGAGAGACTATCTGGTTGATAGGCAGCAGGTGTAAGTGCAGTAATGCATGTAGCCGAGCTGTACTAATAAACCGAGCTCTTTTTCCTATATTTGGCTTAAATCATGAAGTACAAAATATGTACCATGAAGTAGCTAATAAGTTTTAGATTGTTTGATTCAAATTTTTAAAAGATGTATCGTTCTGGTGCTTCTACCGCGAGGGTCACACCTGTTCCCATCCCGAACACAGAAGTTAAGCTTCGCAAGGCCGATGGTAGTACGGTTTGAGTACCGTGCAAGAGTAGGTCA
>PFCS01000027.1:0-3735 GCA_002772895.1 Parcubacteria group bacterium CG10_big_fil_rev_8_21_14_0_10_36_14
AGAATACAAAATTTTTCTATGCCGGCGCAAACGAAGGGTCTGGTAACGTAAGAGGTGGAGCAATTTTTATCGGAGGAGAAGCTGATATTGATATTTCTAATGTAGAGGTTGCCTACAGTCGTTCTGGGTTTTATTCTCGCGCTTGGCCTGCCAATCTGCCCAGTATTACGGATAGTTTATTTAATTATAATCTATTGTGGGGTGGCGCTATAGAAAAAGATAAAGCCATAGAACTTGTTGGTAATACTTTTGGATGTAACGGACTTTACGAAACTCCAAGCGACACCGGTGGATTGGATATAGAAGGGAATCCAGAAAATATTTTTATCATAAATAATAATTTCACGAATAATAAAATCGGTTTAAATTTTTATAATGATGACCTGGATATAGAATTAAATGCAAAAAATAACTTTTGGAATGCAGAATCCGGACCGTGGCATGAAACCAAAAACCCTGTCGGAGCAGGGGAGGTAATTCAAGGAAATGTAGATTTTGACCCATGGACGCAAAAATGAGCAGTAAAAAAAGAACCACCCGATTGGGTGGTTTTGTGCTAATAACTATCTTTTGAATTTTTTAGATATCTATTTGGGCTTATGTATTTTCTTTTTCTCCACCCATGTTATATCTTCTTCTTTGCGGTTCTTCCTCAAGTATCGTCCTTTGTCCTTCGGGGAGCCGAGCCAAGGAACGGAAAGCGCTTGGCCGTTCTATAAGTTGCAGTTTGGCTTCAAGATCCTGTCGTTCGGCAATAACCATTGCTTCTTCCTTCATTGCCTCTTCGCGCTTTCTTGATGCTTCCAATTCTCTTTGTTTTGCTTGTCCTATTTTTGTCATCAATCCGGCAGGTGAAAATTTTTCCAACTCGTTTATTCTTTTAAGAAAATCTGAGTTTTTTTGTCGAAGAAAACGAAGATTGCTTTTCGAGCTTTCCAATTCGTTTTCTAATCTGACGCATTTTTTGATAAACTGAAAAGCTGTGAACCAACTGCAACTAAGGAGTATTACCGAGCAGAAAATAAGCTCCATCTTAGCTTCCTTTGCCACGTCAAAGCGCGACTTTGTCAATGATGGGTTTAATTTTACATAATTTTTAGAAATTGTCAAGAATAAAAAATCGCTATCTTGATGATAGCGATTGTATTATGGCATAATAGGCTGTTTTTTATCTGTCGGCAAACCGCAACAAGGACAGACGTCTGGAGGGTCTCCTGAAGTAGCTAATGATGTATTTATTTTGCAATTATTACATTTTATCAATCCCAGTCCTTTGTTTATCATAACCCACGTTGTATGAAACGGGGTCCGCTTTGTATGAAGCAAGTATCTGCGCGGAACGGTGATTTCGTCGTCAGCTCGGTTTTTTGGTTTTTCCGCTTCAATGATAATATTCGGTGGTTGCCAGTTTAGTTTCTGCATCCATTGAATATATTCTTTGTCAGTAGAACCGAGCAAATGCGCCGGACAAGCTTCTTTGTCAGTTTTAAAAGTTTCAATATCTTCTTTTGTATATTCCATTTTCTTTGTGTCCGCTTTGTATTTCATTATCAAGGTCTCCTTTACTTAAAAAATAACATAAAAGTAATATTTTGTCAACATCATTGACAAAATATAAAATTTGTGATAAATTGTGATATTGGTAAAAGGAGAGTGAAATGCCGAAGCTCATTCCAAGAGAATATGTTTTGAGGGTTTGTCAGCCCGGTACGGAAAATGCTTGTTCGTATCTTATGTGTAGCTCCAATGGTTTTGAATGCGCAAAAGGAACAGAGTTTGAAAAAAGGTTGCAAGCAAAAAGAATGTCTGTTGCAATGCGCGCGCTTAATAACAATTGTTCTGGTTTTGGCAATGAAGAGAATAATGAAAATAATATTGAAAAACTGAACTAAGGAGAAAACCAGTGGCAAAAGAACCAGCTCTTGGTCGCGCGCAAAACGGCGAGCCAATGCATTATTCGGTTGGAGCCATTATCAAAAACCGCGAAGGAAAATATCTCCTTATTGATAGGAAGAATCCGCCCTTTGGTATGGCCTGCATTGCCGGTCATATTGCTGAAGCGGAAACACATATTGAAGCGTTGCATAGAGAGGTTTATGAAGAATCCGGTTTTCGTGTAAAAAAAGAAAAGGTAATGGAAGAAAGAAAAGAGCTGAGTAATGTTTGCAAGAGTGGCATGAAAATTCATTGCTGGTATTTGTTTGAATGCGAGTGTAATGGCACGCCTTGGCGAAAGGAAGACGAAGCGCTTTCTATTGCCTGGTATTCGCAAGAAGAAGTTCAGGCGCTGGCTAATGAAGGCAAGCTGGAACCGATTTGGAACTTTTGGCTAAAGCGTTTTAATGTTATTCTTGATTCCGATAAAGTGCAGGAATTAAAAGTACAGACAGTAAAAGAACAGCCGGAAACAGAGCTGAAAGAGATTCTTCCGATTGATAAGCGAAAAGGCGTTTGTCAAGAGGACGATCCGGAAAAACGTTGCGATTTTTTTGTTCTTTCGTCCGAAGGATGGGTATGTGAAAAAGCCACAGACCTTGGCGAAGCGATAAGAGAACGTTTTGTGAAAGAGGATAAAAAACCTCAAGATAATTGTTAGTTCTAATCCGCGAGAAACATCGCGGATTTTTTTATTGTCCATAGTTGACATTTTTTTATTAGATGAATATAATAATATAATAATAAAAAAGACAATACCCCTAAGCAAACATGTTTGCCGGGGGATTTTTGGTGTTTATGAACAAATTTAAATTAAAATCAAAATTTAAGCCGGCAGGCGATCAGCCAAAGGCGATTGATGCTTTATTGGGAGGATTGAAAAAAGGGATGAAGGCTCAAACGCTTTTGGGGATTACCGGTTCTGGAAAAACTTTTACCATGGCTAATGTTATCACAAAGATAAATCAGCCTACTCTTGTAATTGCGCATAACAAAACTTTGGCAGCTCAGCTCTGTCAGGAGTTTCGCGAATTTTTTCCGGAAAATGCCGTGCATTATTTTGTTTCGTATTACGACTATTATCAGCCCGAAGCATATATTCCGACGAGCGATACATACATTGACAAAGAGGCAATGATAAATGACGAAATAGATCGTTTGCGTCATGCGGCGACCCAATCTCTTTTAACGCGCAATGATGTAATAATAGTAGCCTCAGTTTCTTGTATTTATGGACTTGGCGCGCCGGAAACATATGAAAAAATAAATTTGCATCTAAAAATCGGAGACGAGTTTGTTCGTGATGAGCTTACCGGTCGTCTTATTGATATGCAGTTTGAGCGCACGAACTCGGATTTAACTCGTGGACATTTTCGTTTGCGCGGAGAGGTATTGGAAATAATGCCGATAAGTGAAGAAATTATTTATCGTATAGAATTTAGTTCTTTGGATAAAAAGAATGAAAAAGTAAATAATATTGTTCTTATTGATCCTGTTACGCGAAAAATAAAATCAAAAGAACAGAGCGCCTGGGTTTTTCCGGCAAAGCATTTTATAACAAAAGAAAGCGAACGAAAAAAATCTTTAAAAGAAATAAATACCGAACTCGAAAAACGTTTAAAATTTTTTGAACGCGAAGGAAAGCTGTTGGAGGCTGAGCGTCTGGCTCGCCGGACAAAAAACGATATGGAGATGATACGCGAATTGGGATATTGCCATGGAATAGAAAATTATTCTCGTCATCTATCCGACAGAAAGGCAGGCGAAGCGCCGGATACTCTTTTAAGTTATTTTCCCAAG
>PFCS01000027.1:3743-6201 GCA_002772895.1 Parcubacteria group bacterium CG10_big_fil_rev_8_21_14_0_10_36_14
AACTATTATCGATGAATCGCATGTTACTATTCCGCAAATCGGCGGAATGTATGAGGGCGACGCTTCGCGGAAACGGACGCTTATTGAATATGGTTTTCGTCTACCGTCTGCAGCTGATAATCGTCCGCTAAGGTTTCCAGAATTTTTGTCGCGAACCGGACAGATGATTTTCACTTCTGCCACTCCGGGAAATTATGAAAAAGAAAATAGTTCGCAAACAGTAGAACAAATTATTCGTCCAACCGGACTTTTGGATCCAAAGATTACGATTTGTCCTATAACTGAAACGGAAAAAAATCTTTCGCAAGTTGATGACCTCCTAAAACGTATAAAAGAAAAAGTTGAAAAAGAGGAGCGTGTATTGGTGACAACTCTTACCAAAAAAATGGCAGAAGATTTATTTGAATATTTACATGAAGCAAAAATAAAAGCGAATTATATTCATAGCGATGTAAAAGCTTTGGATCGCATTAAAATTTTGACAGATTTCCGTAGAGGAAAGTTTGATTGTCTAGTCGGAGTAAATCTTCTTCGTGAAGGACTTGATTTGCCCGAGGTAACGATGGTGGCAATTTTGGATGCGGACAAAGAAGGATTTTTGCGGAGTGAAACTGCGCTTATCCAAACAATCGGCCGAGCGGCAAGAAATGTTCTGGGAGAAGTAATTCTTTACGCTGATAATATGACCGGCTCTATACGTCGGGCGTTTGATGAAACAAATCGCCGGCGTTCTTTGCAATTGGTATATAATAAGCGACACGGCATCACCCCGCAGACAATTATAAAAAATATTAAAAATATTTTGCCAGAAATAACAGAAACAGAAAAACAAGAAGATGCACCAATGAAGGGTAGAAGTAAAAAACAAATTATTTCTGAAAAAGAGCGTCAAATGAAAGAGGCGGCAAGTCGATTAGACTTTGAGACTGCGGCTATTTTACGCGACGAAATAAAAATTATAAAAAAAAACGACCTATGGGGTCGCGGGAGAAAGCGGTAGAGGGTAGGTGTTATTGAGCAAGGATCGATTTGAAATCAGAAGAAACTGGAGTGCATTGAAGCGGGTTGATATGAAAATGAGCGTTTAGTTGTTTTTGACGGTGTTTTTGGTTAGCGAATTCGAATGCGTCGATTTCATCGGGAGCTATAACAAGCTCAGAGAAGAGACACGTGGGGCAAAAAAATTGAAATTTTTTGTAGTGCTTGTTAAGAGAAACGAATGGTCGCTTTTCCTGTCTCTTTTTTATGATAATATATGCGATAGCTTGAAGCGAGTCGCTTCCGTCAAAATAGTGGCTGTCTGCGTTATTGCTCAAAGAGCAAGGCGTTTCTGTGTTGCTCATTGCGGATCTCCTGTTTTGCGCAGAAACCTTTGGGGCCTCTGCCAAATTGGAGTGCCCGCAAAGATCTGGGGTTTTAAAGCCTTTCCATCAACTTTTTGTAGCTTAATATATTTTTAAAAATTTGTCAAGCTCCTTAAAATAAGCTTTTAAAAAAAGCCCCATTTCAATGAAATAGGGCAACATACGAGAAAAAGGAAAGAACTAAAGGTCAAGGAGGTCGCTGGGATGCGACGGAACCGGAACGACGCGAAGCCGATGAGATGGGCAGTTGCAAGCGTTTTCACGCTTTTTTACGTTCATCAGCGCCTCTATTTCATTTCGGGCTTCAAACCCGCGGGTATCTTGCCAACAGCACTTGGTGCAAAAAGCGTGCCAAAGAGGCAATGATACGCGAAAAAGGCGGGCGATTTCTGGGGAAATGGTGACATGGGTGTTTTCTTTTGTGTGATTGATAGGGATGATGGAAATTGCTGTGGTTTGGGTGGTCATTGGTTTCTCCGTCGTTTGCAGGGTTTGTGAAGCGCCCTGTCAGACGACAGAGCGCTCGTTAAAGAGCTTATCATCACAGCCCCCTAAGGGGGCTGTGATGAATATAAGAATTTATCATATTTTAAAAAACTTGTCAAGTGCTATTTAAAGGAATAAAAAAAAGCCCCAACTCATTTGAGCGGGGCTGGGGGGGATAGGCTAACGCCTATTTTATGGGAAGGACGGTGGGCTTGCAGACGAACTGGTTGGCAACGCCGGGTGAGTCGTTCTGCCAGTAATGGTCGTGGAGCTTTTTGGCCTCGGTCGCCGCCTCTTCACTTGTGCTAGCGGTGATTCCGAGAACCTTGTTCGGCTCTCCTGGCCATCCACAGATACACCTTGCACCCCAGACAATCTTTCGAAAATGGTATTGCATTTCTTCTCCTTTGCGGGATTTTTATTCGGCCCTTGCGAGTTCACGAGCGCGCCATTGCGCTTCGTGGGTCTTGTTCATTTTTTCTCCCTGAGCGAAGAAACGTTCTGCTAACGCGTCCGGTCCGTCATCCATCTGGTGGAGGCTCATCGGCGCCTTTTCGCAAAGGCGCGCAATGTTGTTCAGTCCGGAGTCACTGAGCGCTTCTTCTATC
>PFCS01000027.1:6256-28729 GCA_002772895.1 Parcubacteria group bacterium CG10_big_fil_rev_8_21_14_0_10_36_14
TTTGCGGCAAGTTAGGAGTGCCGCAGAAATCCGCGGCAGGAGCTTGCCGGGGTTTATTGTCGCGTGTCCCATTTTAGAACGCGCGTCAGTGGGCTTGGCGGGACTCGAACCCGCAACCTACCGGTTATGAGCCGGTAGCTCTGACCAATTGAGCTACAAGCCCGGCAGTTTCGAAACACGCAAACCGCACAGTACCCTCGATCGGATTTGAACCGGCGATCCCTGGCGTGAAAGGCCAGTGTCTTAGACCGCTAGACTACGAGGGCAGTTGTGGACGCAGAAGGATTTGAACCTCCGACTTCTTACGTGTAAGGCAAGAGCTCTTCCGCTGAGCTATGCGTTTGATAGGCGTAGAAGGATTCGAACCTTCAACATTCGGGTCCAAAGCCCGACATTCTTCCATTGAACTATACGCCTTTTTGTGAGCGCGACAGGATTCGAACCTGTGGCCAACGGATTAAAAGTCCGATGCTCTGCCAACTGAGCTACGCGCCCGATTTTACTTTAGGTTTCAACTAATTATGAATGAGCATTAATATCGCAAATATAACATATTTTTGGTTTTTTGTCAAGTGTAGAGCTATGAAATAACTAAATTTAGCCAAAATATATAGTAATAAGCTGATGGTTATTGTAAATTTCGATAAAATAAGCTAAAGTTTATCAACTATACATTATTATGCAAGATAAAATTATTATAAAAGGAGCGCGTGAGCATAATCTCAAGAATATCAGCTTGGAGCTCCCGCGGAATAAGATGATTGTTTTTACGGGATTATCAGGTTCGGGAAAATCGAGCTTGGCTTTTGATACTATTTTTGCCGAAGGGCAACGCAGATATATTGAGTCTTTGTCTGCATATGCCCGTCAGTTTTTGGGCAAAATGGACAAGCCTGATGTTGATGAAATAGAGGGACTTGCGCCGGCAATTTCTATTGATCAAAAAGCGCATAGCGCCAATCCACGTTCAACTGTGGCGACTATTACTGAGATTTATGATTATCTGCGTGTTCTTTTTGCTCGCGTGGGAGAACCGTTTTGTCCGGTTTGCAAAAAGAAAATTCAGAAAATGACCGTTCAGGAAATGGTGGATGTAGTGCTTCAAAAATTGGAAAAAGAAAAAATAAAAAGCGAAGACAAATTAATTATTTTTTCTCCGATTATTCGCGGACGAAAAGGCGAATACTATCAACTTCTTTATGATTTATATAATAAAGGTTTTAGCGAAGTGGCAGTTGACGGCAAAGCTCATAAGCTTAGTGAAAAAATAAAGTTATCACGCTATAAACAACATGATATTGATTTGGTTATCAGAAAATTAACAATTGCGTATCCGATTCAAGATAATAAAGTTTTGCAAAAAGAATTATCCGAAGCAATAGAAACTTCTTTGGAAGAATCCGATGGTTTGGTAAAAATCGCTATGCCGTCGGGTGAAAATATTCTACTTTCGTCAAAATATTCTTGTCCGAATGACAATTTTGCATTTCCGGAAATAGAACCGCGACTTTTTTCATTTAACAGTCCGTATGGCGCTTGCGAATATTGTCATGGAATTGGAACAAAATTTATTTTTTCTGACGAGGTATGTCCGAAGTGTCTTGGCAAGCGTCTGAAGACAGAAGCACTTCATGTTTTAATCGGAGAAAAGAATATTAATGATGTTGTTAATATGTCAATAAGTGAAGCGGTAGATTTTTTTAGTGGATTAAAATTATCCGCAAAACAAAAAGAAATTGCCGAAGCCGCTCTCCGCGAAATAAAAAATCGTCTTACTTTTATGCTTGATGTTGGATTAAATTATCTAACATTAAATAGAAAAGCCGGAACATTATCCGGCGGGGAAGCGCAAAGAATTCGGCTTGCTTCGCAGGTTGGTTCGCGTCTAGTTGGCGCTCTTTATGTTCTTGATGAGCCGACAATCGGACTTCATCAACGCGATAATGAACGTTTGCTCAAAACATTATCCGAGCTTCGCGATATCGGCAATACGGTGATTGTGGTTGAGCATGATGAAGATACGATTTTGATGAGTGATTATATGGTTGATATTGGTCCGAGTGCAGGAAAAAATGGTGGAGAAATAATGGCGATAGGCACGTTGCAGGAAGTTTTGAAAAATAAAAATTCCTTAACCGCAAAATATCTCCGCGGAGAGTTAAAGGTGCCTATGCCGGAGAGTCGCAGAAAAAATATTAAAGAAAAAATTGTAATTTCCGGCGCAACCGAACATAATCTAAAAAATATAAAAGTTGAAATTCCTTTGAAAAAATTTGTTTGTCTTACGGGTGTTTCCGGTTCCGGAAAGTCAACATTAATGAATGATATTTTATATCGTGCGGCTTCCAAAAAGATAAATCATTCTGAAGCGCGTCCGGGCGCATATAAAAAGATAGAAGGACTCTCTTATATTGACCGGGTGATTGTTGTTGATCAGTCGGCAATCGGAAGAACCCCACGGAGTAATCCCGCAACATATACAGGATGCTGGACATATATTCGCGAACTTTTTTCCACTACGCCGGAAGCGCGCGCCAGAGGATATAAGGTAGGACGTTTCAGTTTCAACCGACCTGGCGGAAGATGTGAACATTGTGAAGGCAACGGAACTATTGCGATTGAAATGCATTTTTTGCCGACCGTTTATGTAAAATGTGATGTTTGCAAAGGCAAGAGGTTTGATCGTGAAACATTGGAGATAAGATATAAAGGAAAAAACATTGCCGATATTTTGGATATGGAAATAGACGAGGCTGACGAATTTTTTAAAAACATTCCACACATTAGCGATAAACTAAAAGTTTTGCGCCAAGTCGGGCTTGGATATTTGGAGCTTGGACAAGGCGCGCCGACGCTTTCAGGCGGAGAAGCTCAAAGAGTGAAACTTGCCAAAGAGCTTTCAAAATATTATTCACTCCGTTTCCGCCAAGGTCTCTCTCGCTCACTCTACCTTTTGGACGAACCAACTGTTGGTCTTCATTATGACGATGTAAAAAAACTTGTTGCCGTTTTGCAGGAATTGGTTTCTGCAGGAAATACGGTTCTCATTATTGAACATAATCTTGATATAATAAAAAATGCGGACTATATCATTGACCTTGGACCCGAAGGCGGGGATAAAGGTGGAGAAATTATTGCAACCGGCACACCGGAAGAAGTGGCGCGGATGCCTAAATCATACACAGGTCAATATTTACGTAAGGTTTTAGGGATTTAAAAAAAGCCCGGGTTGGGGCTTTTGCTACGGTGTTCTATTCCATCGCCTAAGTCTATTGATGATTTCTTCCAGGCGCATCTTAAAAGCGAAGTCGTCCTCGTCGGGAATGCGAGTTTTAACTACGCAGATTCTGCTTTTATGTTTTTCAATGAAATCTTTATCATTTTGGCTGTAAGGAATGATGCTTACAAACACTTGGGATCCTACGGCTTCGTCATAAGGCATCTCAATGATATATCCTCTATTCGGCAAGACTGATACTTGGAGGGCTTGTCCCATTGTCGTCTCCTTATCCATAATATTAAGCATAAATATATTTTATGTCAAGCAAATTAGATAAAAAAGTAAATAATCTACCAGACAAACCCGGTGTGTATTTTTTTAAAGATAATCATGGGGAAATTATTTATGTTGGCAAAGCGGGCTCTCTAAAGCGTAGAGTAAAATCATATTTTGCGCGCGCAGGCGACAGAAAAACAGAAGCCCTTGTTGCAGAGGCGGATGATTTGGAAACTCGCGAAACGCCATCTGTTCTTGAAGCGCTGATTTTGGAAGCGGAATTTATAAAAAAATTAAAACCAAAATATAACGTTAAAGACAAGGATGATAAGTCATTTATTTATGTTGGTATTACAAAAGAAGATTATCCCAAACCGATTTTAATTCGCGGACATGAGTTGGATGCTAAGCGTTTTGCGCTAAGCGCGGTTTTTGGTCCGTTTACCAGCGCCAGCACACTTCGCGAAGCATTAAAAATTTTACGTGGAATTTTTCCTTGGAGTGAATGTCGTCCAAATCAGGGCAGACCATGTTTTTATTATGGTATTAAAAAATGTCCCGGAGTTTGCATTCAAAAAATTAGTAAAAAAGATTATCAAAAAAATATTTTCGGATTAAAATTATTTTTCAGCGGTAAGAAAACGCAAATTATAAAAAATCTTGAACGCGAAATGAAAGAGGCTTCAAAAAGTCATGAGTTTGAGCGCGCCGCAGATAATCGCAATAGGATTTACGCCCTAAATCATATTCACGATATTTCTTTAATTAAAAAAGATGATTATGCCGACTATAAAAATTATAATATTCAAAAATATAATGTAATGGGCAGAATTGAAGGATATGATATTTCAAATATCAGCCAGAAGCTTGCGGTTGGCTCTATGATTGTGTTTGAAGAGGGGAGCCCTAAGAAATCGGAATATAAAAAATTTCGCATCAAGCAGACTGAAGCCGGGGATGTGCCAATGCTTCATGAAATTCTTGCACGCAGATTTAAAAATAATTGGCCAAGACCTGATATCATTTTGATTGACGGAGGCGAAGCGCAGGTCAATGTTGCTGAAAAAGTTTTGAAGGCAAATAAATTAAATATTCCGGTTATCGGCATTGCTAAAGGTATTTCTAGAAAAAATGACCGCTTTGTCTTTGATTATAAAAATCAAGAGTTAAAGCGAATTATAAAAACTTTTGAAAATTTATTTAAACAGACGCGAGACGAAGCGCATCGTTTTGCGATTGGGTATCACAGAAGTTTGCGAAAAATAAAACGCATTGACAAAAAGGAATAAAACTGTTTAAATATATAGAAGGAGGTGTGATGGATAAACGTGTTCTGTTGTTTTTCTTAATGGTAGGCATGGACGATTCGGCTAATTATTTTCGCATCTTGCGGAGAAACACTTTTAGCCCGCCCGTAAAAAAGAAAACTCAGCGGATTCTGAAAAATAGAGCCGTTGCTCATCGCTTGTCGGTCATTCACAAGAAAGGGTAGGAAAAAAATGAGGAAAATAGCGGTTTTGGTTGTTTTGGGGATTTTTAGCGGATGCGCAGGCATAAGGCATGATAAAAATATTCGCAACGCTTCATTGATAAGCGAAGTAAAAAAAATTCGCGAAGATATACAAAATCAAAAAATAGCCGCCGCTCGAGAGCGATCAATTTCTAGAGAATATAGGTTGCTTTTTTATAAATTAGTAAGCCACATGAAAGAAATACAAAAAGATTATAATAGTTTGCAGGCAAAATATATGATGCTAGAGCTTCGTGGCGCTCAACTGGAAAAAAATATTAGAGATTTAAAGAAACCACGTCGTACTGGAAAGAGGAGGTAGAAGATGAGAAAGCTTGCACTGTTTCTATCAATTTTTCTTTTTTCTTGCGTTAAGGGAACGCCGGCAACACCTCTAAAAGTTCATAACGAACTCAAGTCTCAACTGGAAAAAGAAGTTAATACATTGAAGAAAGATTTTCAAACCTTGAAGAATGAAACAAACGGCGATATTGCCAAGCTTCAGTTTCAAATTATTAGCGATAGAAAAAGAGCCGACAATCTAATTTTCGGAGCAATACGAGGAACTCAGCTTGGAATGAGGAAATTGTTTGGAACTTTTGCCGCAAGCATCTCCGTGGCATTTAGGCTGTTTGATACGCGCATCAAAGAATTGGAAAAGATCCATCATAAGAAAACAAAGAAAAAGTAATTTTAACGGGCTCCCCGCCCGTTTTTTTAAATCCCAAAGAAAGTTGAATTGTGGTGGATATTGGTGTATAATAAAATTACAGTGGTGAAAAGTGGGGAATATTCTGTGGATAACAACCTCTTTTTGCTCTATTCTAGTCAAAGGTTAATAAATTTTACTTATCCACACCCTAAATATAACTTTATTTTAATATTTCAACTTTTAGATTTTATTAATTTATTGATAATTGAAAGTTGATAATTGAAAATTGGAGCAAAGCGACTTATGTTTATTGGCGAATATCATCACAATATGGACGATAAAGGACGGCTGGCAATCCCAGCTAAGTTTAGGGCGGAATTGGAGCGAGGCGTTGTCTTAACTCGTGAGCTTGATAGTTGTTTATCTGTTTATTCGGCAGAGGAGTGGGATAAGCGTGCGGAAAAACTTGCTAAAATACCGACAACCCAGACCGACCCTCGTTCTTTTGTGCGTTCACAACTTTCCGGCGCAATGGATATGAAGCTTGATGGTCAGGGAAGAATTGTTTTGCCAGATTATCTTCGCAAATATGCAGGACTTACAAGAGAAGCTGTTATTGTCGGACTTTATAACCGTTTAGAAATTTGGGATAAAACCGCTTGGGAGAAATATCGTGATTCAATGGAAGAAAAGGCTAATGAGGTAGCGGAAAAGCTTGGAGATTTTGGAATATAAATATGTATCATAATCCAGTAATGATTAAGGAGGTTTTGGAAGAAATGAATCCTCAACCCGGAGAAAATTTTGTTGATTGTACTTTGGGGAATGCAGGACATACGATAGAAATTTTAAGAAGAACGAAACCCGACGGTAGAATATTGGGTTTTGAATTAGACATCAAGGCGAGCGGGGAGGCAAAGGAACGGCTTAAAGAGGGGGGCCTTTTGAGCAGAGTGGAAATTATTGAAGATAATTTTCGTAACATTAAAAAATATAAAAACAAATTGCCAAAAATAGATGGTATCTTGGCTGACTTGGGCCTTCGGAGTGGACAGATAGAGGAAAGTGGAAAAGGATTTTCTTTTAATGCAGACGAGCCTCTTGATATGCGGTTTGGTTTGCAGGGAACGAGCGCGGAGGAGATTGTAAATACTTATACAATGGATGAGCTGTCGCATATTTTTAGTGAATATGGCGAGGAAAAAAATTATCAGCATATTGCAAAAGAAATTGTAAAAGCAAGAAAAAATAAACCGATAAAAACAACAAGTGAATTGGCGGAAATTATTTTGGATTTTTATCGCCAGAAATTAAAAACAAAAAAAGAGATTCCATGGATCGGGGGGATACATCCTGCAACACGTATTTTCCAGGCGTTTCGAATTGAAGTTAATGATGAGCTCGGAGCTTTAAAAAAATTATTAGAAGACGGGTCTGAGATTTTATCTTCTGGAGGAAGAATAGGTATTATTTCCTATCATTCTTTAGAAGATAGAATCGTCAAACGATTCTATAGAACTAGCCCCCAATTGGTCATAAAGACCAAAAAACCGATCATTTCAAGCGAGGAGGAGGTAAAAAAAAATCGGCGCGCAAGGAGCGCAAAGTTTCGTGTCGCCATTAAGGAATAAAATCTCCTAAACACACCCTTTATAAAATTTTTTTATCCTCGTTTTTCCCACCCCAGTTTTTAGAGTTCGGCTATTTTGCCCAATTTTGAAAACTGGGGTGGGAAAAAATCGGTTTTTAGATTATTTTATGATAAAAAGAAAAATAAAAAAACAAAAATTTGAATTTAATAGGCAGAGAAGCGGAACAAAAAAAGGAAACGCGCCTGTTTTTCGATTTAATATCTTTGCTGTTATGCTCGCGTTTGTTTTTTTGGTTGGCAATATCGTCATTATTAACAATATTACAGAAAATGGATATAAGATGAAAAAGATGAAAGAAGATTTAATGGAATTAAAAAGTCAGAAACAAGAATTAAGTTTAAAAATTTCCGAAAGACAATCAATGGAAAATATTATGGAAAAAGTAGAAGATATGGGCTTGGTGAAGGCAGAGAAAATAGAATATATAAAAGCCTCGGCAAGCGCGGTGGTAAAAAGGTAAAAAGGGTGTATTGGCATTTTGATTTATGAAATTCCCGTTGGGGATTTTTTTATTTTAAATAATTTTATTTATATCTTGCAAAAAAGCATATTTTAAGATAAGATTAGATAATAATATGCCATATAAAAAATACAAAAAGATTCATTTTATAGGAATTGGCGGAATAGGTGTGAGCGCTATTGCAAAATGGGCGCTTTTGGAGGGCGTAGATGTGAGCGGGTCGGATATGGAAGAATCAGAAATAACACGTGAGCTTATAAAAATGCAAGCCAAAATTTTTATTGGACACAAAAAAGAAAACATCTCAAGCGATATTGATTTGATTGTTTACTCCTCAGCCGTACCTCTGTCTAATCCGGAACGCCAAAATAAAATTTTACAAAAAAGTTATTTCGAATTTTTGGGAGAAATAACTCGTGAAAAAAAATTAATCGCAGTGTCTGGAACAAACGGCAAAAGTACCACAACCGCAATACTTGGAAAGATTTTGATTGATGCTGGGCTCGACCCGCTTGTTATAGTCGGTTCAAAAATGAATTCTTTTTCCCATGGAAATTTTAATTATGGAAAAGGAGAATATGCGGTTGTAGAAGCGTGCGAGCATAACGCCCATATGTTGAATTTGCATCCGTGGTCCATCGTTCTCACTAATATAGAAGCAGACCATTTAGATTTTTATAAAAATTTGGATAATATTTTGGAGGCATTCAAAAAATATGTTGCCAAAATAGAGAAAGGATGTTTTTTGGTTTACAACGGCGATGATAAAAATAGCACTGAAGTGGCAAAAACTCATACTTGTCGGCTTATTTCCTATGGTGTGCACGAGGGCGCGGATTTTAGATTTGGAGAAAGACACATAGATGGTCAACGACAGTTGTTTTCAATTTTTCAAGGTGATGAACAATTGGGTGATATAGAATTTTATGCCCCGGGGCTTTTTAATATTTATAACGCAATGGCAGCAACTTCTATGGCAAAGGCGCTTGGTATAAAATTTGAAATAATAAAAAAATCGCTTGCGGAGTTTCGAGGGCTTTGGCGTAGGTTTGAGCATATTGGAGAATTTAATGGCGCGCCGATTATTTCCGATTACGGTCATCATCCGCATGCAATAGAAGCAACTCTTTTGGCAGCGCATGAATTTTATCCGGAGAGAAGAGTGGTTTTGGCATTTGAACCGCATCAACATCATCGAACAAAAGCGTTGTTTGCTGATTTTGTTCGTAGTTTTGATAAAGCAGATGTTCTCATTTTGGGAGAAATATATAATGTTGCCGGTAGAGAGAAAGGCGAAGATGACAATATATCTTCGCGCAAACTCGCAGATGCTATTGTAGAATATTGGCAATCGGATGAAAACAAACAAGAACGAACAAAACACGAACTTTTTTATTGTGAAAATCATGACGAAATTTTACAATCCCTAAAGCAGACCATAAAGAATAATGATATTGTAATAATTATGGGAGCAGGAGGAGTTTACAAGGTTGCTTTGCAACTTTGTAAGTAATTATTTTTTTTTAATTATTAATTAAGGAGTTTCCGCTATCGCGGGAACGGATAGGTATGTTAAATATTTTAGAAAACGAACCATTATCCAAATATACAACTTTTCATATCGGCGGTCCTGCTAAGCATCTTGTAATTGTAAAAAATATAGAAGAGCTCCGCGAAGCTTTGGAATGGGCTAAGAATAATCAAAAAAAATATTTTATTTTAGGCGGAGGCTCCAATTTGTTTTTTTCTGATGCCGGTTATGATGGATTAATTATAAAATCTGCCTTTGCGGATATAATAATAGAAGAAACAGAAGCTATTGTTAGTGCCGGTATGCCTCTTTTGTTAGCTGTAAAACGTTTGGCAGAAGCGGGATTTAAAGGTTTGGAAAATTTTGCAGGAATTCCCGGTACGATTGGCGGAGCTGTTTGTGGAAATGCCGGAGCTTATGGAAGCTCAATGAGCGAGGTGGTTTTGAAAGCCGAAATTTTGATTACAGAAGATTATCATATAGAACAGGTAAAAAAAGAATGGTTTGAGTTTGGGTATAGAAAGAGTAAGTTAAAATATTGGAAAGATAAAAATAAACCAATTATTTTGCGTGTTTGGCTTAGCCTTGAAAAAGGGGATAAGGAGGAGCTTTTGGCGCGTGTTAAAGAAGTTATGGAAAAAAGAAAAGAAAAAGAACCAAAAGGATTTTGTGCCGGTTGCGCTTTTAAAAATATAAAAGGAGATGTTGTTGCCGGACTTTTAGAAAAGTTTGACTTTACTCTTGAAGAGCGTGAACGCTTTGGTTCTCGCAAGGCAATTCCGACAGCCTGGTTTATTGATAATGCCGGGTTAAGAGGCAGAAAAATTGGCGGAGCATATATTGCCGAAGAACATGCCAACTATATAATGAATGACGGTTCTGCAACAGCCGACCATGTTTTGCAATTAATTTCATTTGTAAAACAACGGGTGCGTGATAAATTTGGCGTACAATTGGAAGAAGAAATACAAATAATATTATAATTAATTATTTAATTTTTTAATAAAAGTTTTATAAAAAATAAATTTTATGAGATTAACAAATACAAAATATACAAACATAGAATCAAGTTCGGCATTAAGTGAATATTTGGAAGAAAAAATTAGTCCATTAGAAAAATATTTGGAAAATTTTGGTACTCCGCATGACTTGCGAGTAGAGTTAGAAAAAACCACACGTCATCATCAGTCGGGTCCGCTTTTCCGTGCCGAAGCTAACATCAATATTCCCGGGCATTTTTTTCGTGTAGAGCAAACAGCGGAAGATATTTATTCGGCCATTGATATGTTGAAAAATGATTTGGAGCGCCAACTCTCCGACTATTCGGATAAGTTGCGCACAAAAAAATGCGAGGGTGGACGTGAGGCAAAAGATATGCTACACTCATAACGCGTCATAGATTGTTTTATAAAAGAATATTATATTAATTTTTAGTTATGTTTTTTTCTGATCCGAATAAAAAAGCATTAAAAAAGATACAGCCATTTGTGAATAAAATAAATGAGCTGGAACCGGCATTTGAAAAAATGTCTGATTTTGATTTGCAAAATAAAAGTAAAGAATTAAAAACACAAGCTCAAGAAGGGAAAAAATTAGACGATATCTTATCGGAAGCTTTTGCTTTGGTACGTGAAGCGGCAAAAAGAACTTTAGGTCAGCGTCATTTTGACGTTCAACTTTTGGGTGGAATCGTACTTCATAACGGCGAAATTGCAGAAATGAAAACAGGTGAAGGCAAAACTCTAACTTCTACTCTGGCGATATACTTAAATGCTTTAGCAGGAAAAGGAGTGCACGTTGTTACTGTAAATGATTATTTATCTCGTCGCGATGCTATTTGGATGGGGCAAATTTTTGGATTTTTAGGGCTTTCTGTCGGCATTATCAATCATATGCAATCGTTTTTGTATGATGCGAGCTGGAAAGCTGAAACACTGGAGGAAGCGGAAGAAGCCGATCGTGAGCGTGATCTTTATGCCAGTTTTCGTGTTAATGAAGATTTTTTACGTCCATGTTCCAGAAAAGAGTCTTATGATGCTGATATTACTTATGGAACAAATAATGAATTCGGTTTTGATTATTTGAGAGACAATATGGCAACACGGCTTGAAGATAGGGTTCAACGCAATTTTTATTATGCGATTGTGGATGAAGTTGATTCAATTTTAATTGATGAAGCCCGTACACCGCTTATCATTTCTGCTCCGGCAGAAGAGTCTGGAGAGATGTATGCTCGTTTTGCTCGCATTGTAAAAAATTTGAAAGAAAATGAAGATTATAACTTAGATTTAAAAATGCGCGCGGTAACACTTACGGATGTTGGTATAGATAAAATAGAAAAAGCTCTTAATATTCCTAATATTTATGCCGAAGGCGGAATAAAGATGGTTCATCATCTTGAACAGGCTCTAAAAGCTGAAACGCTTTTTCATCGCGATAAAGATTATGTTCTTCGTGATGGCGAGGTTTTTATTGTTGATGAATTTACCGGTCGGCTTATGCCTGGCAGGCGATATAGCGAAGGACTTCATCAAGCAATTGAGGCAAAAGAAGGCGTAAAAGTTCAGCGTGAAAATCAGACTCTTGCCAGCGTAACATTTCAGAACTATTTTAGGATGTACGAAAAACTTGGCGGTATGACCGGAACAGCTCTTACAGAAGCAGAAGAATTTTCAAAAATTTATTTTCTTGAAACTGTGGCCATGCCGACAAATAAGCCTTTGTTAAGAAAGGATTTAGCGGACAGAATCTATAAAAATAAAAAAGGAAAAATTCGCGCGGTGATAGAAGAAGTAAAAGAACTGCAGGCAAAGGGTCAGCCGGTATTGGTTGGTACGGTATCGGTTGAGGAGAATGAAGAATTTAGTGAAAAATTTGAAAAAGCAGGTATATGCCACGAGATTTTAAATGCAAAAAATCATGCTCGTGAAGCGGAGATTATTGCTCAAGCAGGTAAAAAAGGCGCAGTGACCTTGGCAACCAATATGGCTGGCAGAGGTGTTGATATTGTTTTGGGTGGCGCTCCATACAACGAAAAGACTGCAGAAGAAATCCGCGCTTTGGGAGGGCTCGTGGTAATTGGTACCGAACGGCACGAATCTCGTCGTATTGACAACCAGCTTCGTGGACGTGCCGGACGTCAGGGCGACCCAGGTTATAGCCGATTTTATGTATCATTAGAAGATGAGTTGATGCGAATTTTTGCCGCTGAACGTATCAGCTATATTATGGAAAAGCTTGGTCTTCCGGAAGATACACCCATTGAAAACGGGATGGTTTCAAAAGCAATTGAGTCTGCTCAAAAAAAAGTTGAGGGACATAATTTTGATATCAGAAAGCATCTTCTCGAGTATGATGACGTCATAAATCGTCATAGAGAAGCGATTTATTCGCGCAGAAGAAATGTTTTGGAACAAAATGATATAAAAGAAGACATATTAAAAATAATAGAAAATGAACTGGAGCAGGTAATTGTTTTCCACACTTCGGATCCAGCCAGAAAAAATTGGAATTTGGAAGAAATCTGGCAGGTGGCGAATACAATTTTTCCTTTGGAAAAAGAGATATTGCCAGAACTTTTAAAAATTTCGTCAGGCGAGGGCAATGATAATCTTGGTGTTATAAAACGCAGAGATGCGATGGTTGATCTTTTAGTTAGGAAAATGCGCGAAGCATATGAAAAAATGGAAGGCAGAATGATTGAGCAATCAGGGAATCCTGATATTTTACGCCAGATTGAAAAAGGATTAAGTATGCGGGTGATTGATACTCTGTGGATAAGTCATCTTGAAGAGATTGACTATTTACGCACAAGTATCGGTTTGCGCGGAATTGCCGGCAAAGATCCGCTGGTAGAATTTAAGCGCGAGGCGTATCGTCTTTGGAATGAACTGCAGTCTTCAATTGATAAGCAAATGGCATATTCTATTTTTAAGATTGAGCTTGCGCAAAACATCGCCCCCCAATCTCCTTTTAAAAATCAAAATATAAATACTCCTTTAGAAGAAAAAGAAAAAATCGGGCGGAATGAACCCTGCTCTTGCGGAAGCGGAAAAAAATATAAAAAATGTTGTGGTGCGTAAAAGTGTTAAGGACGTACCTTAACATGACGAATAAAATAAAATTATGGCAAACTATAGGTATAAAAATTTTGCCGAGGGATATATCTATCATATTTACAATCGTGGCAATAACAAACAAAATATTTTTTTAGATGAAGATGACTATAAATTTTTTATTTTAAGGTTAAAACAAAATCTGGGTTTAGAAGAGAAGAAACCGCGTTTAATGCGCATGATGCCCAGTAATTCATTTTTTGTATTATCATATTCCTTGCTGCCAAACCATTTTCATTTTATAATAAAACAAAATAAAAATATTCCTACAAGTTATTTAATGACAAAGCTGTGTACTAGTTATTCAATGTATTTTAATAAAAAATATGAGACGGTAGGACATGTTTTTCAGGGGAGATTCAAACAAAAAACAATAGAAAAAGACAGCTATTTATTATGGCTTTCGGCTTATATTCATCAAAATCCTCGGCTTCATAAGATAACTGAAAATATTATAGAATATAATTGGAGCAGTTATAAGGAGTACCAGTGGAAAAATAATCCTGATAATATTTGTCAAACGAATTTCATTTTAGAGATGTTTAAAGATGTTGAAGAATACCGTAATTTTGTAGAAAATAATTATAATGTTTTGGAAAAAAATAAAAAAATAAAAAAATTTTGTGATGAATAATAATGTTAAGGTACGTCCTTAACATTATGGCAGATTATGCAAGAAGAAATAAAACTAAAAGTGCCTGAAGAAGATTATAGATACGAAACTGAAAAGCGGATTGTTAAATGTTTGAATTGCGGAGCAGATATGGAAAAATTTATTTTAGGAAAAGCCAGCGAAAATGTTTGTTCAAGGTGTGGATTTCAGCAGCCATGTTGTGAGTAGAGCGATATTGGTGAGAAAAAAATTAGTTATGCTAATAAAGATTTAATAATTAACATTCAGTTCTTTTTATAAATATTCAAAGCAATATTTATAAAAGTTATTTTATTAATATGAGTAAAAAAGTATTAAAATATTTTTTTATCTTTGCGGGAATTTTTTTAATAATCGGCTTTTTTTTAACTTATGAAGGTTATATTCCAAAATCACAGGAAGCGGAAAACCAATTATCAGCTGAACAAATTAAGTCAATTAGAGAAGCGTTTCAAGATGAGGAAAATTTAAAAATTTTTGGAGACAATATAAATATGAATCAAAATACATTTGACCCAACAAAATTAAACACAGAAGATATTGTAGTAGGAGGTGGAGAAGAGGTGAAAAGCGGAGATTCTGTCCGCGTTCACTATACAGGCTGGCTTTTGGATGGAACAAAATTTGATAGTTCGGTTGACCGCGGACAGCCGTTTTCTTTTGTTGTTGGAGCTGGTTATGTTATACAGGGCTGGGATCAGGGGCTTTTGGGGATGAAGGTCGGAGGAAAACGTAAGCTTACCATCCCTCCTTCTTTGGGATATGGCGCCTCAGGTGTACCTGGCACAATTCCTGCTAATGCGATTTTAATTTTTGAAGTAGAGCTTTTGCAAATAGCCTCATAATTTGGACACCCTACGTATTCTTGACAAAACTGTGAAGAAATGATATAACTTTGCATAGATATAAAAGGAGGGTACCGCTTGAAAAATTTCGTAGGTGTAATAGACTGCTACCGCGAACACAATAAACAATTCGCCAACGATGATAATCTTGATGTAGCGTTGGATATTTTGTCTTTTTCGCAAGAGATAAGCGACTTCTGGCGACAATATCTTGACTCAACATTTTTATCTTGTAGCTCGGATTGTGGCACAACCGAAGAGCAGTGTTGCTTCGTTCTGGAGCGTAAATTAGAAAAGCTTTTAAAGAAAAGCGAGACCAACAAAGGAAAGGTCTGGCTTTGGCGGATTTGAACCGACAGAAACACCAAGAAAGGAGTAGGGAATGCTACGATTGATTGATAAGATTAAGGTATGTTGTCCTTCTGGTATGCATCACTCTTCTTATGCTGTTCATCTTTTTCCTCATGAAATTCCTGTTTATTTGGAGCAATATCTAGAGGA
Organism: Parcubacteria group bacterium CG10_big_fil_rev_8_21_14_0_10_36_14; assembly: GCA_002772895.1. Classification (NCBI taxonomy): domain Bacteria; species Parcubacteria group bacterium CG10_big_fil_rev_8_21_14_0_10_36_14. Next base: position 21,671 of record PFCS01000027.1, read on the forward strand.
TATGATGAGAATTGCAACTGAAGTTTCCGCAACTCAGAGTATCGTTGATGTGATGCTATATGAATTGTCGCAACAGAGCCAGGATTTGGTAGTTTTGGTTGTAAGGAAGATGTGGATTTCTTCTCTTCGTGAGTTCTGTTATCGGCATAACGTAGTATATCCTTTGGATATGGCACAAAGCATAAAGCGAACAAGCCCTGAGGTTTCTTCACAAGGCAATAATCGAGACAATAAGCAAGATATTTCTTGCGCGGAAGGTCCACGAAACGATTTTCCTTTCGCAATCTGATTTTTATACTATTTTTGAGGCAGAAATGCCTCTTATTTTTTTCTTGCATTTTTTTTCTGTTTATTGTAAGATAACTTCATATTTATTATTCATATTATCCGCACGCATTTGCGTGGTAGCATCTGTTTTTATGAAACAAGTTGTAGATCTATCTTCAATAATAAAAAAACCTCTTAACGCGCTTAAGCATATTTTTGCGTCTGGCTCTAATGGAAAATTACGTTTACAGAGCTTCATTTTAATCATCTTTGCGATATTGGTGGCTTTTTATGTTTTCCCTCCGGCTTGGAATAGAATATCTGATTTTATAAATAGTAAGACAGGGTTAAGCTTGTCAAAAATGAAAGAAACATCATTTCATGTCGGGCTTGACTTGCAGGGTGGAACCCACTTAGTTTATGAAGCTGATACATCTAATATTTCTTTCAAAGATCAGTCAAGCGCAGTTCAGGGCGTTCGTGATGTGATTGAACGCAGAGTAAATGCGCTTGGTGTATCCGAACCATTGGTGCAGACCAATTTTTCTGGTGATAAGTGGCGCGTTATTGTTGAGCTTGCCGGAGTAAAAAACGTAAGCGAAGCAATTAAACAAATTGGTGAAACACCGATTTTACAATTTAAAGAACAGTCTGATATTCCAAATCGAACTCTTACATCAGAAGAACAGCAACAAATGGATGATTTTAATAAAAAAGCAGAGGCAAATGCAAAAGATATTTTTTCAAAATTGTCAGCCGGTGAAGATTATGATGAACTGGCTTTCAAATATAGCGAGGATCCAGGAAGTCGCGAGGCGCATGGAGATCTAGATTGGTTACCAGAGGGCACGCTATTGCCGGAATTGGAATCAGCCGCAAAAACCTTAAAAGATGGAGAGGTCTATAATTCAGTTGTAAAAAGTAGCTTAGGATATCATATAATTAAAAAAACAGGAGAACGTGAGATAGAAGAAGAGGGTGAAAAAATAAAACAATTACGCATATCTCATATTTTTATTCTTACAAAAAGCGAACGAGACTTTTTGTCTATGGATGACTATATGGTATATACGGAGTTATCGGGTAAGGACTTGGAAAACGCAAGCGTTCAATTTGATCCGAATACCAGCGCTCCGGAAGTTGCTTTGCAATTTAACAGCGAAGGTAAAAAACTTTTTAAAGAGATAACCGAAAGAAATGTAGGGAAATATGTCGGTATATATCTTGATGGCGAGCCGATTACAATCCCACGAGTAAACGATGTTATTTATGATGGCAGTGCAAGAATCAGTGGAAACTATGACTTAAAAGAAGCAAAATTATTAGCTCAACGCCTTAATGCCGGCGCTTTGCCTGTACCTATTCATCTTGTAAGTCAGCAGACGATTGGCGCGAGTTTAGGAAAAATATCAGTAGAAAAGAGTCTATGGGCTGGAGCTATCGGTTTAGCGTTGGTTTGTCTTTTTATGATTTTATATTATCGCCTTGCCGGTTTAGCATCTGTTTTATCTTTGTTAATTTATGGAATACTGATTTTGGCGATTTTCAAATTTGTTCCTGTCACATTGAGTTTAGCCGGAATCGCAGGATTTATTTTATCTATCGGTATGGCGGTTGATGCCAATGTTCTTATATTTGAACGTTTGAAAGAAGAACTTGCGGAAGGTGTAGATATTGAGTATGCAATCACCGAAAGCTTCAAGCGCGCTTGGCCGTCAATCCGCGATGGAAACATTTCTACATTAATAACAGCAGCAATTCTTTTTTGGTTTAGTACTAGTGTAATAAAGGGGTTTGCGTTAACTTTAAGTTTAGGAATATTGGTAAGTATGTTTAGCGCAATGTTTATTTCGCGGATTATTCTTCGTTCACTAGCGAGTTTTGTAAAAAAGAATTGGTGGATGGGGAGATAAAGAATATACATTTTGATGCTTAAAATTTTGAGATACTATTTATGTTTATAATTAAACACCGAAAAATATTTTATACAATTGCGATTATGCTTGTTGCTACAAGCATAACTTTTCTTGCCATTTGGAGCTTGAATTTTGGAATTGATTTTACAGGTGGAACGCTTTGGGAAATGGATTTTAAGAATAATCGTCCAATATCCGCAGATATAACACAGGCTCTTTCTTCTGAGGGTCTAGAACCAAGCACTGTTCAGCCTGCCGGCGAGAATGGCTATATATTGCGTTTTAGGCCTCTTGATGAAGGACAGCATCAACAAGGACTCTCTGTGCTGGAAGATAAGTTTGGCGAAATAGACGAACTTAGTTTTGAGGCGGTCGGACCTTCGATTGGTAAAGAACTGCGCGACAAATCTCTTTACGCAATAGTGATTGTTATTTTGGCGATTATTGCATATATTGCATGGTCTTTTCGTAAAGTTGAAAAAGTAGTTTCATCTTGGGTTTATGGAGCCATAGCGATTGTTGCTTTGGTTCATGATGTACTAATTCCTTTGGGTATTTTTGCTTTTTTGGGAAAATTTTTCGGGCTTGAAATAACCAGCGCTTTTGTGGCAGCTATACTTACGGTATTAGGATACTCCGTCAATGACACTATTGTTGTGTTTGATCGCGTTCGCGAAAATCTTCGCAAGCATACACATGATGATTTTGTTGAACTTGTGGGAGCCAGTATTAAGCAGACGATTTCACGTTCAATAAATACTTCCCTTACTACTACTTTGGTATTGGGCGCGATTTATTTTTTTGGAGGCGAGAGTATAAAACCTTTTGCCCTCGTTCTTATGATTGGAATTGGCGCCGGTACTTATTCATCAATTTTTCTTGCTAGTCCGCTTCTTGTAAGTTGGAGTTTAAAAAAAGCAAAATAAAGAACAGCTAATTAACTTAGGTAAATATTATTTTATTTTCGCTATAGAGTAGCGTTTTTTTTATTTAAAATTTATGTTATAATAAAATTATCAGAAACGCAAAATCACTTTTATGTGATAAATTTTAGTTATTTTTTATATTTTTATTTTAAAGTTACTATTTTTATTATGTTTCCTCAAATTTCTTTTGACTTAACATTTTTTACAAATATTATCAATGAACTTTTATCCCAGCCAACGCCGTTTCATTCTGCCTGGTTATTGTTGCGGATTGGCGGATGGGTTCCATTGGCGTATCTTTTGTTTTGGGCAATAGGTCAAATATATTTAGTTCAAATTCAGACACGTTGGGTAAGGAAGCAAAAATTTGTTTTGCTAGCAATTGATGTTCCAAAAGGCAATGAACAAACACCAAAAGCTGTTGAAAATATTTTTGCCCATTTTTACGGTATGAAGTCTTCGTTTAATATGAAGGATAAATATATAACCGGAAAAGTAGAGTTATCCGCAAGTTTGGAAATAGTTTCTTTGGGCGGAGATATTCAGTTTTATATTCGTGTTGTTAGAAAGCACCGTGATTTGGTGGAATCGGCGATCTATTCTCAATATCCGGATGCGGAAATAACCGAGGTAGAGGATTATACCAAAAATTTTCCAAGAAAATTTCCGCATGAAAAATACGAATCTTTTGGGTGTGATTTTAAACTGGATCACCCGGATTATTTTCCGATTCGTACTTATCCACAGTTTGAACATGGACTTTCCGCAGAGTTTAAAGACCCAATGTCTTTGATACTTGAAACATTATCAAAAATAAAAAAAGATGAAGCTCTTTGTTGGCAGATTTTGGTTGTTCCGGCAGGGGATAGTTGGATTAAAAAAGGTGAACAAGAAGTAAAAAAAATGCTTGGTAAAGCGCCTCCGCCAAAAAAAGGCATTTTGGGTGGAATTAGCGATTTGGTAGGTGAATTTGCCGGTTACACTGTTAGTGGAACCATTGCTGGTGCAGGAGAAAAAGATAAGACGGCCGATGCGTTTCGGTCTTTGGCGATGTCTCCCGGCGAACGCCATACAATAGAGGCAGTAGAAATGAAACTTTCCAAAACCGGTTTTCCTTCGAAGATACGTTATATACATTTTGCTCCGCATGAAATTTTTCAAAATAAATATACTGTCGTTAAGGGTTTTTTGAAGCAATTTGCCGCTTTAAATTGTAATAGTTTTACTTCTGTGCAAAAAACAATGCCAAAGAAAAATTATTGGTATCATAGGATGGTTCGCCCTACAAAACAGGCAACGCTTTTTTCTGCCTATATTAATCGTGATCCTTCTATCGGGGGACCGATGTATGTTTTGAATACTGAAGAATTGGCAACTTTGTGGCACTTTCCCGTATTGGAGGTTAAGGCTCCGTCAGTTAAACGTACAGAAGCTCGTCGCGCCGAGCCTCCTCGCGGATTACCTGTGAGGTGAGAAAGTATCAATTATCAATTTTCAATTACCAATGAAGTATCAATTATCAAGTATCATTTAATCAGGAGGTTCTAATTTTGTTATGAAAAATGAATATAACCTAGAGGAGAGGACCGCTAAATTTGCAGAAGAAATAATAAGATTCATCAAAAAGATTCCTAAGAACTGCCGAAAATTTGCCTATGATAACACAGCTTGTCAAATCCGGTACAAGTATTGCCGCTAATTATTATGAAGCCACCGAGGGTGAGTCCAAAAAAGATTTTTCACATAAAATTGCAATTGCTAAAAAGGAAGCAAAAGAAACTAAGCTTTGGCTAAGATTAATTGTCGTGTCAGAACCAAAATTAAGAGACGAAGCACGAATTTTGTATAAAGAAGCTCAAGAATTTATTTTGATGTTTAGTAAAACACGAAAAACTTGCAATGAAAAATGATAAATGAAAAATGAACCTTCAATGAAAAATGATAAATGATAAATGAAAAATTATTTATGTCCTATTCCCCTGAACACGAAAACGAAGTTATAGTTTTTGCTGAAACAAATTACCGTAATAAACGAGTAAGATTTGGTATAAAAACCGACGATCGCAGACGGCACGTTTATATTTTGGGAAAAACCGGTATGGGAAAGACGACTATGTTGGAGAATATGATTTTGGAAGATGTCTATGCCGGGCATGGTGTTGCTTTTGTTGATCCTCATGGTGATTCAAGCGAAAAAATATTAAACTATATTCCATCACATCGTATAAATGACGTTGTCTATTTTAATCCGGCAGATATGGAAAATCCTGTCGGTTTTAATATTTTAGAAACGGTTGACGAGTCTCATAAGCATTTGGTTGCTTCCGGGCTGATGGGTGTTTTTAAAAAAATATGGCCGGACGTTTGGTCGCCGAGAATGGAATATATTTTGAATAATGCGGTATTGGCTCTTTTGGATGTTCCGGGTTCGACACTTCTTGGAATTAATCGTCTTTTGGCAGAAAAAGATTACCGTAAAAAAGTTATTATGCAAGTTAAAGATCCTGTAGTCAAGGCTTTTTGGACGAATGAATTTGCTCGTTATAATGAGCGTTTTGCTACAGAGGCGATTGCTCCAATCCAGAATAAAGTTGGACAATTTTTGTCTGCTTCAATTATCCGTAATATTGTTGCTCAGGTAAAATCCACCATTAACATTCGTCAGATAATGGACGAAGGAAAAATTTTTATTATTAATCTTTCAAAAGGTAAAATCGGTGAAGACTCCAGTAGACTTTTGGGAGGAATGTTGATTACAAGAATTCAGCTTTCAGCAATGGAAAGGGTGGATATAAAAGAAGCTGACCGACTTGACTTTTATCTTTATGTTGATGAGTTTCAAAATTTTGCTACAGAAAGTTTTGCCGATATTTTGTCAGAAGCTCGGAAATATAGATTAAATTTAATTTTAGCCCATCAATATATCGCGCAATTAGATGAAAAAGTTCGTGATGCTGTTTTTGGAAATGTGGGTACGCATATTATATTTAGAGTAGGAGCGGTTGATGCCGCGGCATTTGAGGATGAGTTTGCGCCTGTTTTTACACCAGAAGATATTGTAAATTTACCAAAATTTGAAGTTTATTTAAAATTGATGATAGATGGTGCAGCTTCGCGTCCTTTTTCTGCTACAACGCTTCCGCCAATTGGTTCGCCGACTGAAAGTTATGAAAAAGCGACTCATGTTTCTCGTGAGCGCTATGCAGTTAAGCGGTCGGTAATTGAAGAAAAAATAGAACGTTGGTGGGGTTTTGATGAAGACGAAGGTCGTGAAAAAGAATTTGGTTCCGACAATATAAAAAGTACTTACTCGCGTGATGCCGGAGAGCGACGCATCACTCCTTCGCGTTCTTTTTCCACCCGTTCTTTTACCCCACGGAATACGGAACAAGCGGAAGAAAGGGGAGGGTCGAGCTATTCTCTGCCTAGAAGAAGAGAGAGCTTTCCTGCGGTTTGTTCTCGTTGCGGCCGCGAGACAACATCCGGCTTCAAACCCGACCCGCGCAAGCCCTTTTACTGCGAAGATTGTTTGCCAATTATGAGAGAAAAATTACGTTTACAAGCAGAAGGTCCAAAGCTAAATCGAAAGGAACAGCCTCGTTTCAGCCAAATATCTCGGCCATCTCAAGATTTTACAAAAAACCAGTCAAAAAATTTTAATACCGGAGCCAGAGTTTTTTCGAGTTCAGAAGAACCAAAATGTCTTTCTCTTTCTGCGTTAAAACCAAGACCGGAACGACGAGAAATCAACAAACCAACAAAACACTTACCCGTATCGTTTAACAACTCAATGTCTGGCGGGCGGGGAGAAAACACAGAAGAGAAAAGCACGAAAAAGTAAGAATGGATCTTAAGTAAAAAATGATAAATGAAAAAGGCCATTCCTCCCTCTTGGTGCTCCAATGGGGAGGCTAGGGAGGGGGATTTAATAGTAATAACCTATGAACAAA
>PFCS01000028.1 GCA_002772895.1 Parcubacteria group bacterium CG10_big_fil_rev_8_21_14_0_10_36_14
AACCAACTGAGCTAATCATCCGTACATTGTATGCGGGGCCAACTGAGCTAATCGTCATTAACGCTAAATATAAAATACCATAAACAAATAAAAAAATCAAGAGATAATATTGTCTAATTTTAGATAAATAAGTTGCCACATTTTTTTAAGGTAAATACTAAACAAATAATGATAAAAAAGGCAAATTATATAAAAATAGAGCTTATTTATAAAAAAATCCCAAATAATGGGATTTTGTGATCATTCGATCAGCTTACAAAGAAATAATGAGATTCAAAAGCAGTGCTCCGAGCTTGTCTGCCGAGGCTTTGGCGCGCACTTGATTATCTTCATGCGAATGCTCTTCACTATCGGTATTGGTAATAAAACTTATTGCATATACATTCGTTCTCGGATAAAGCGCCGCAACCGCTACTTCCGGCAAAATACTCATCATCGCCATTGTCGCGCCAAACTCGCGCATAATTCGCTTGTCATGTTTCCGACCTTCAAAATCAGGACCAGAAACCATTGCCCCAGCGCCACGATGACAATTGAGCCCCACTTTTTGCGCGCATTCCTCAATTTCTCTAATATTCGCTTCTTTCAACATATCCTCAGGACTGACAAATTCTCCGCTTGTAAGAGGTCGCTTTGGCGCAAAAAGAGTGATAAAACCGTCATGAGCGACAATATCCCCAACTTTTACCTCAGGTCGTAAAGAACCTGCCGCATTTGTTAAAATTAAATTCTTCACGCCCAGCTTCAAAAGCATTTCAATCTGCAGGCGAACCATTTTAGAAACCTGACCAAAATCAAAATCTTCATTTAAATGAATTCGACCACGAAGCATAATCACCTCATGTAATCGACTTCTTGTGTGTGGATAAGGATTCACTAATAAATCATCCATAACAACTTCTCTTGCGTGGCCTGCAATTTCTCCCATCTTTTCCAAATATTCAAATCCGGGAACTTGAGAAAAAGGAATCTTTAGGGCTTCGGGCATCTTTTCCATCAACACATTCCCCCAACCGGTTCCCAAAACAATAGCGGTCTCCGGACTCAAAATACACTTTCTATTCTCATAAAAACGCATCGAAAGATACTCTTTTGCTCTACAAACCGTATTTTTCCACTTTTCGCTTGCCATCGCCTGCTCCTTCCGTAAAAAGACCTGTACAAATTTAACCATATTTCAGTCTTAACGTCAAGCGAAGCGAGCTTTTTGACAAATTCATATTTTTACCTTATAATTATAAAAGAAAATATTCTCCAAAATATGGAGGAATTTATTTATGTTAGAAAAGATAGACCTACTAAAATACCAAA
>PFCS01000029.1 GCA_002772895.1 Parcubacteria group bacterium CG10_big_fil_rev_8_21_14_0_10_36_14
AAAATGCCCGCTTGTGCCACATCCTAAATCAGTAACCGTCATACCGGCTCTAAGATCTAATTTTTCTAAAATTTTATTCGGATTTAATAATTCGGATCCAGTTGGAATATATATCATATATAATAAAAAAAATTAATAATCAAAGCTTAAAATTATTGCGCGCGAAATAAACCTCCTAAAAAAAATTTAAACAAACCGTTCAACCAATTAAATGCATAAAACCAAGTAATCAAAATAATGACAAGTCCAATAAGTTTGTATAGAAGACGGCTTCCGCCTTCAAAACCAAATTTTGCTTCTGCCCAAGCGTTTCTTCCAAGCATTTGTAAAAACCATTCCGTTTTCATCATCATTGACACACCTAAAGCAGTGCCCAAAATTCCCACTATTATTCTTGCTATCATAAAAAATATTTTAATTTTTATTTTATTAACTTTTACATTATAAATTTATTTTTTCAATTTTTCTTTCAATTCCACCATTCTCAATTCTCGCCCTATCATCAATTCATTCATCTTTTTTAATTGATTTATCTTTTCTTCTAATGCGCTCTCATCTTCTTTTTGTTTGGTTATATCCATTCCAGAACCCAGTGTGCCTGTTATTTTTCCCTCAGCGTCTTTTAACACCGTATTGCACCATAAAATCATCTTTTCTTTACCGTCTAGCCTTAATATAGCGTTTTCATAATGCGCAGTTTGTTTCGTTTTTCCTTTCATTAATAAATCAAATACAATATTTACTTCTCCGGTTATCCGCTTAGGCAAAAAATTATTAAACCAATTTTTTCCTATCAATTTTTTATCCTTATAACAAGATTCAGCGTTTTTACATCCTAATAAATCGTATCCTCGATAATTTAAAAAAGTTATATTCCCTTTTGTATCAAGAGATAATATCATTACATCAGCTATATTTATATATTTTTCAAATTTTTCTTTTTCTCTAATTAGAGCATGCTCGAGCATTATTTTTTTAGTTACGTCACGGAAAAAAATCAATACCAAATAGTCGGCACCATCTTTAACAATTGTGCCATTTATTTCAACAAATAGTATTTTACCACTCTTTGTTTTTATTTTTATTCCATATGGAAAAACTGCTTTTTTCTGCGCTCTCATTTTAATCTTTTCCGATATTAGTGCTAAATCGCTTTTTAATAAAATAGGCAATTTAAGAATTGGCTTTCCTTCAAGCTCCTCCCTACTAAACTCAGTAAATTTGCAGGCTTCTTTATTTACTCTTATAGAAATGCCTGTTTTTAAATTATAAATAACTAATGGATCCGGAATATAGTCTTGAGTAAGTTCAAAATCTTTTAAACTGAAAGGGGCAATCGTTTTCATATTATTAAATTATTTACTAAATATAGTTAAAAACTATAAAGTCTTCTATATTTAGTATTATAGTATACTTTATAAAAAATAACCAAAAAATATGACCAATAAATCCAACATACTAAATATAAAACACCAATCAAAAAATCCCAATTATTTTGGGATTTTTTGATTGGTGCCCAGGAGAGGACTCGAACCTCCACAGGCTTGCGCCCACCACCACCTCAAGGTGGCGTGTATACCAATTTCACCACCTGGGCATAAATAACAACAAAAATGTGATTTTTAAATTTTTCTTCCTTTTCCAACTATCAGCCTCAACCCTTGCAGTACTAATTTTATTTCAACTTCTTTATAAAAATTTTTTATTCCATCTACAAAAATAGAAAATGCAATTCCGCTTTTTATATCTATTCTATTCGCAAAAAATAAACTTTCTTGTGACTTTTCCTTTTTAAAAATACCAAGCTTTTTTTTGGGTTTTACCAAAATTTCTAATTGTCCATCTTTTGGATTTATTTTTGGTATTGTTTTATCTTCTGTATTCAAATTCAAATTATATATTGCCACATCTCCTCCCGGCGACATAACTTCATATTTTTTATTACAAAATAAGGGCACGCGCTGATTAGATATATATAAACGAGAAACAAACGGCTTTCCATTTATTTTTCCAATATCAATCTTATCTATAATCCTTTGCGAAAGAATCTCGCATGCAGATACACCTTCTGGGATACCCAGCGCTTCTGCTATATGATACCCACCTCCCCCTAAAGGTATAATCCCCAAAGTGACATCAAGTTCTGCGGCCACTCGTATTGATTCTTTTATGATATCGTCTCCGCCCACTACTACTATCGTATTTATTCCGCGTCTTGTATCTTCTTCAATTAATTCTTTCAAATTCTTGAACTGAGATAACCTGTGTACTCTACCGCTTATTCCTAAGTCGGTCAACCTATTTTCAATCGTCCTTAATTGCTTTTCATATTTTGCTCCGCGAAGATACTCGGCATATATATACGCATAAGGTGAAGTATAAATTTTTGCCTTTAAATTTTTTTTGGATTTCAAAAGTTCTTCGGCAATATTTTTCTTTATCCTTTTTTTTATGTTCTTTTTATCCAAAAGGTCGTCTATAGACCTTACCTTCCTTTTTATCTTCTTTTTTACTAATGATTTTTCTTCAACTATAGAAGACGCTGCCTTTTTTACGGAGACGCTTTTTTTATCAAGCTTTTTTTGAGGATAGGCAGCGGACTTTTTTTCTATTTTTTTAGGAATTTTAGTTTTCTTCGCTGGCATCTTCCTCTTTTTTTAATTTTTTAGAGGTTTTGTTTTCCTTTGGATTATCTGGATCAAACATACTGCATTTACCGTTAAATAATGCACCTGCAGTAATAACAAGAGTTTTAGCTTCAATATCACCATAAATTCTAGAAGTTGGAGATAGCTCTAATTTTTCTTTAATCTTTACGTTACCTTCTATAATTCCAGCTACATAAGCATCATGCGCAGAAACACTCGCAGTTATTTTGGCCTTTTCACCTACTTGTAGATTATTGTTTGTCTTTACGCTTCCGAGAACAACACCTTCAATCACTACATTACCCTTACTATTAAAATCGCCCTCTACTTTTACGCCTTGAGCTATTATCGTATCTTGCAAATCCCTATCGTCTTGGTCTTCTTCGGAATAATAGTCTTCTAATCCTTCTTTTGACTCTTTTTTGAACATAAAATTATAAAAATTAATTATGAGCTATTAAAATAATATTAGCTAATTATGATAAAAAAGGCAAGAAAATCTTTAATTATGCCTCCTCTACATTTCATCCAAAACCTCAATTCCCAATAATGCGGTACCCTTCTTAAAAATATCAAGCAGGCTATCTATTATAGCAATGCTTATCCTTCTTTCTTTAAAGTCAGCGTCCAAAACGCGGACATTATGATAAAAATCAGATACTTTGACAGATAGGTCATATAAATACGCGGATATTTCTTCCGGGTCAAGACCATCCAAGGCAGATATTACGGCTTCTGGAAATTTTGCAATTCCCAAAACCAATATCCATAATTTATCTTCTTTTAATAGAGAAAAATCCAATCTTTCATACATTCCCTTCCCTTTCCCCTTTCTCCATATTGAATGAAGTCGAGCATAGGTATATAAAAGATATGGACCGGTTTTTCCGGTAAAAGATAAAGATTCTTTTGGATTAAATCTTATCTTTGTCGCAGGATTAACATTTAATATATAAAATCTGAGTGCAGAAGAAGCGATTATCTCCGATCTTCTATCCACCTCGCCTTCTTTCATAAAATCATGCCTAATATTAATTTCTTCTTTAGCAATTTCTTCCATTTTATCCAAAAGATCATCAGCATCTACCACCGTGCCTTCACGTGACTTCATTCTTCCTTCTGGAAGCTCAACTAACCCATAGCTAAGATGATGAAACTCTGGCCTCTTTATCAAATCTGTTTGCCCTGTATATAATCCTAATTTTTCTATAGCACAAAAAAGTTGTTTAAAATATAAATCTTGTTCCGAGCCGACCACATAAAATACTTTTTTATAACCACTGTCCAATCGAGTTTTTGCCAAAGCCATGTCAGTTGTTATATAGATTGCCGTTCCGTCTTCACGAAGTAAAATTTTGTCCGGCAAACCACAGTTTTCAAGTTTTATTATTACATTTCCATTTGCATCTTTTTCCACCTTTCCTTCCTTTAGATACTTTTCTATGATTTCTCTACCTTTTTTAAAAAGTTTGCTTTCATAAAAAACCTTATCAAATGAAACACCCAGTCTTTTATAAGTTTGTTTATAACCGCTTAATACCCATTTTTGCATCTTCTCCCACAGTTGCATTGCGTTTTCATCGCCAACCTCCCACTCTTGTAAAAGTTTTTGCGCTTTTGCCGGCAAAGATTTGTCTTTTTTTGCTTTTTCTTCAAAAAGAACATAATACTTTCCAACAAAATGGTCAGACTTCAACCCTGACTTTGCCGGGCTGTCATTCTTGCCCCAAAATTCATAGGCAAGCATGGCCTTACAAATAGCGATTCCCCTATCATTTACCAAACACTCTCTATTAACTTGATATCCGCAAAATTGCATTATATTAGCGATAGAACTACCAAGATAAGCATTTCTAATATGCCCCAGATGCAAAGGCTTATTGCTATTTGGAGACATATATTCAATTGATACTTTTTCTCCTTTACCTACATTTATATAATTGTTATCAATGTCCTGCGCTTGCAACTCATTTAATATCTCTGCTCCGGTTTTAGCGCGGTTTAGATAAATATTCAAATATGCACCCTTTGCTTCTGTACGCTCAATTAACTTCTGTTTTTTGAAAACTTTTTGCAAATTCTTTGCAATGTCTTGCGGTTTCTTTTTCAATTCTTTTGCTAATTTAAAAAGTGGAAGTGCCAAATCCCCTCCCTTTATATTTTCCGGTGGATATTCAAAATCGGCACCATTTATCAAGTTGCTTCCCAATGTTTTATTTACGCTTTTTGCCAAATCAGATTTTAATTTTTGTAAAAACATATCCAAAATTATTTATTTAAATCAATTTTACAAAATGTCTTTTTCCTTTTTTCAAAATTCCGAAAGTTGCCTTTTCCTCAAAACTTTTTATTTTTTTATTATCTAACGAAACTCCGCCCTGCTCTACTGCCCGACGCGCGTCACTTTTGCTTGAACACAACTTTGATTCAACCAAAACGTCTGCAATATTTTTATTACCTTTCAGTTTATATTCCGGCATATCCAAAGGCACATCCTTTTTTACAATTACCGATTCAAAATGAGCTTTACCTCTTTTTGCTGACGCTTCTCCTAAAAATAATTTTACTATTTCAGATGCGAGTTTTATTTTTAATTCGCGTGGATTTTTCTTTATTTCTTTTTTCATTGATTCCACTTGTTCTGTCGGCACAATGGTACAAAGTTCAAAACCGGAAATTATCATCTCGTCCGGCCAACTCATTACTTTACCAAACATATCTTCCGGAGAATCGAAAAGCGCAACCATATTCCCTTCACTTTTGCCCATTTTTTTGCCAGTAGTGTCTGTTAAAAGTTTCATTGTCAAAACAAATTTTTCTTTATTTTTCATGATTTTCATCAAATCCCTACCTGCTAACATATTAAATGTCTGATCATTTCCTCCAACCTCTCCGTCAACGTCCATCACCACGCTGTCATATGCCTGCATCATTGGATACATAAATTCGTGGACATAAATCGGCTTACCGGCTTTTATTCGTTCCTGAAACATATCGCGCTCCATCATTCTTTGAACTGTAAACCTTGATGACAATTGCAAAACATCAGCAAAATCCATTTTAGAAAACCATTTGCTGTTATATTTTATTTCAACAGGATTTTTTCCGTTAAAATCCAAAATTGCTGATGCTTGTTTTTTATACTCTTTGCAGTTTTTCAAAACATCTTCTTTTGTAAGCTGTTGTCTTGTTGAAGATTTGTCAGTCGGGTCGCCAATCATTCCGGTAAAATCGCCAATCAAAAATATAATTTTATGACCTAATTGCTGAAATTGCCTAAGCTTTAACATTGTGATACCGTGTCCGATATGGAGCGTCGGCCCTGTCGGGTCATAACCGGCATATATTATCAGCTTCTTTTTTGATTTTAATAATTTTTCCAAAAATGCAGGCGTCGGATAAACGTTTTCCACCCCGCGGGTTAATAATTCTTTTATTTTATCCATATTTTTCAATTGCACTTCTCCACATGCTCCGCTTAGTCGAAGAATATTATTGTTCGAGCAGAGTCGAGAACTACCTTATTATAAATTTTTTAATTGTGATTTTATATTTTCTATTTCTTCTTCTGCTTTTCTAAGCTTTTCACGTTCACTATCCACTACCGACTTTGGAGCTTTTACAATAAATTCTTTATTTGCCAATTTTTTATTCAAACCTGATAGATACTCTTCTTTTTCGTCCAGCTCTTTTTGAAGTCGCGCCTTTGTTTTTTCTTTATCTTGTTTTTTCGCCAACAATTTTATCCTCGTCCCTGCGTCGGATTTTTTTAAATTTATTTTACTCTTTGATAATCTTTCAATAATTTCTAAATTATCTTTAAATAATTTTTCTGTCTTTGATGCAATTTCAAAATTTACAATTTTTCCGGCTTCAATTTTGTTTTCTGCGCGAAGATTGCGAATTTTGATAATCAGCTCTTTTACTTTTTCAAAATCGCCTATTCCTAATTTTTTTGTTGTTTTAGGCCATTCTGCCACAATCAAATTTCTCTTTCCCAACATATCACTCCAAATAGCTTCTGTCACAAACGGAACAAACGGATGCCACAAAATTAAAAGCTTTTCTAAAATTTCTTTTAAATATTTTCCGCCTTCTACTTTAGAAGCTTCCAAATACCAATCAGCAAAATCGCTCCAAGTAAATTCGCGCAACCTTTCTCCTGCTTGCGAAAATCTAAAATTATCAAAATCTCCCGTTACTTCTGTAACCAAGGTATTAAATTTGGATATTATCCACTTATCTGCAAATCCTTCTTTCCCGCTTTTATTTTTGTTCGTCGTAATAAAACGACTAATATTCCAAATTTTATTTACCAAGTTTCTTGCGCCTTCTACTTTTTCAAAATAGAATCTTTGATCTTGACCCGGAGAAACACCGGCAAGCAAACTAAATCGCAAAGCGTCTGTTCCATATTTTTTTATTACATCCAACGGATCAATATTGTTTCCTGATGATTTTGAAAATTTGTTCCCTTTTTCATCACGCAAAATACCATGTATATAAACATCTTTAAACGGAATTTCTTTGAGCGCATATTCGCTCATCAAAATCATTCTTGCCATCCAAAAAAATAAAATCTCATGCCCCATCTGCATCCAGTCGGTTGGATGAAACTCTTTCAAATCTTCATCCGCCTCTCCATTATTATCAATGCCACGGATAACATAACTGCCAGTCGGTGGATAATCCCCGGGGATTTTTTTCTTAGAAAATTCCGCAATGCCCGACATATACGCAATTGGGTCGCCATGCGAAACGACAATCACAGTTTTTCCAGCATACTTTTTGTTTAAATCTTTCAAAAATGAAGCAGATCTTTTTTCCAAATCTTCCAAGGACTCTATCTTATATCCGTTTTTACCGCCGTTATAAAATTCCGTTCTCGCTTTTGCAAAGCCGTCACCACCCTCTCCCTGAAATTCTCCAACTCCAATTTCTCGGATACGATCATCAAATTCAATCTTAACTCCCAGCTCCTTTGCTATAATTTCGGCAGTTTCTTTAGTGCGCTTGACCGGTGAAGAAAAAATCTTAACCGCTCCGTATTTTTTTATTTCGCCTGTAATTTTCAAGACTTGTTTTATACCTTTTTCCGTCAAACCGTTCCAATCTGTATCACTGTGTTCATCCAGTATCCCCCGCACATTCCCCTCCGCTTGCCCATGCCTGACAAAAATAACTTTCGTAAGCGGCCAGCCAAGTGTTGAAAATGTCCAAAGCCCGGAAGAAAACCATGTATCAAGCGTATCTGGATCTTGCTCCCATCCCTTTCCTGGCGCCTTGTCTCCCACATAAATATCTTGCCACAAAGCGACACCTTTGTTATTCGTCATTTGTAATTCGTCATTCGTAATTTCCTGTTTACGATAATAAACAGGAATCCTATGTCCCCAATAAATCTGACGACTAATGCACCAGTCACGCAAATTATCTATCCACTGAAAATATGTTTTCTCAAATCTTTTTGGTGTAATGCGGACTCCGTTTTTGCCAACCGCTTCTTTCATTATTTCTTTCAATGTTTCATTTCTGCCGGGAATCTTTTTGTTAACAGCTACAAACCATTGTGTTTTTGGCAAAACCTCAACAATGTCGCCAAACCTGTCTGATGTGCCGACACTCTGATCTACTTCTTCTTCTTTAACAAATAATCCCTGTTTCTTTAACTTCTCAATAATTTTCTCTCTCGCTTTCTCAATGCTCAAACCAGTATATTCTTTCTTTGCTTCCAATAATTTTTTTTGCGTCTTCAAATCAACAATAAAATCATTTTCTTGATTTATATTCTCCGGATGTTCTATTGCTATGACACCTTCTTCATTTATGACTCTTCGCAATATTTTTAGTCCATTTCTTACTGCCATCTCATAATCAACCAAAGAATGTGCCGGAGTAACCCCTAATGCGCCGGTTCCAAACTCCATATCTACATTTTTATCGGCGATAATTTTTATTGTTAATGGAACTCCGACAAAATCAATATCAAATGTTTTGCCAATATATTTTTTGTAGCGCGCGTCTTTTGGATTTACTGCAACCGCCGTATCTCCTAATTTTGTTTCCGGCCTGGTGGTTGCAATTGTAATAGGAAATTCGCGAGAATATTTAAAAGTATAAAATTTTGCTTTTCTTTCCACATACACTATCTCGTCATCAGACAAAGTGGATTGTCCCTTAACGCTCCAATTAACCGCCTTAAACCCGCGATAAATCAACCCGTCGTCATACATTTTTTTGAAAACCGCAACAACCGCTTTATTCCTGTCTTCATCAAAAGTATATGCTAAACGCGACCAATCGCAACTAGTCCCCATTTTTCGTATTTGTGATAAAATTATTTTTTTAGAATTTTCCGCGTATTTACGGATTTCCGCCAAAAGCTTTTCGCGTCCCAATTCTTCTCGCGGATGTTTAATTCCACTCTCCATCAAAACTTTTTCAACTTTTGCCTGTGTTGCCACTGCCGAATGATCGGTGCCCGGCAAAAGCAAAACCTTTTTGCCTTGCAATCTTTGATAGCGGGCCATCACGTCCATTAAAGAATTCTCCAATGCATGCCCAAGATGAAGCACGCCAGTTACATTTGGCGGTGGCATCATTATAGAATACGGAGCGCCTTTTAATTTATCGGGATTAAAAAAACCTGATTTATCCCATGCAGAATAAATCTTATCCTCATATTTTTTCGGCTCATACGCCTTTGGAACTTCCTTCATATCAAAAATTTATAGTTCCCGACCTTGTAGAGGGACTACATTATTATATATCTACTTTACCAAAAATCCATTTTCTTGACAAACCGCGCTAAAACAAAAAACTCTCCAAAAAAGAGAGTTAGAAAAAAATACCCTTAATAACCATTGCAATGAGCCAAAGAATGAACAGCGGTAAAACGAGCCATCGTAGCCCATTACAGAATCCAAAGCCGTTATTGTCTGGCAAACTACCTCCAAAAATACTATGAAAGACAAAGCAAAAAGAACTACTCCGGCCCACTGGACCCACGCCCAAGTGATGGTGATTTCCATTCCTCACCTCCTAAAAACATGTTAGCAACTTAGCTTCAGTGTATCAATACTTGACATAAGTATCGCCAGCTGTTAAGCTAAGATATTAAATTATTCATCACATTGGTATTTCTTATTCGTAAGTCGTAATTGATAATTCATAATTATTTTATGCCCCTTAGCCCAAAACAACAAATAATCCATTCCATCAAAAAATCCGAAAATATCCTTATTGCTTTTAAGGATATTAAATATGGGAACGGCTACCCTGCCGGAGCTGATGCTATAGCCTCAGCCCTGGCTCTTCAAAAAATTATTACCAAAAATAATAAAACGGCCGATATTGCTTCATCTAATTTTTCCCTACCCAAAAATCTAGCCTTTCTCCCCTCTGCAGATAAAATAAAAAATAGCATAGTATCCTCAAAAGAATCATCAATTTCTATAAATATCAAAAACTCCGGACTTAAAAATTTTTCATATAAAATAGACGGAGACCTTTTAAATATCTTCTTGAGTCCAAAATTCGGAAACCTAAGTCTAAACAATCTAAAAGTTGATAACGGTTCTTTGCGCTATGACCTGATTATTGTTCTAGACACGCCGGATATAGCGCAATTGGGTGATTTATATATAAATAATAAAACGCTTTTTGATAATGTGCCGATAATTAATATTGATCATCAACCGCAAAATGACGGATTTGGAGAAATAAATATGATAGATATAAAAAGTTCGTCTGTCGCGGAAATCATTTGGAACGTACTGGGAAATAGTAAAAATATGGATGAAGAAATAATTAATTGCCTCTTAGCCGGCATTATTTCCAAAACAAAAAATTTCCGGCGCGCAAATACCGGTACAAAAACCCTTGAAGCAGCAGGAAAAATGATTGAGCTCGGTGCAAACCGACATGAAATTGTTGAAATGATGTACAGAACAAAAGCTATTGAAACATTAAAATTATGGGGGCGAACATTGGCACGCCTAAAACAAAATGAAAATATTATCTGCTCAATACTCACCAGAGACGATTTTATTCATTCTGGAGCTGAAGAAAACGTTCTCCCTGATGTTATCCACGAGCTTATGTCCAATTCTCCTGCCAATGACACAATTGTGATTATTTTTGAAGCTATCGATGGAAAAATAAAAGCTCTGATGTATAGTGAAACTAAAAATATAAAAATAGAGTCTTTGGGTGTAGAACATTTTTCCGGCCAGCTTGCTCATATTGATCTGCCATATAAAAATATAATTGAAGCAGAAAAAATACTTATAGAAGAAATAAAGATAAATATATAATTTGTATTATTAAATATAAATTATGAAAATCCACTATGCGTGGATTTTTTACTTGACAAAATATTATAATGGGTATATACTCATAATATATAATAATTAACCTAAAAACATATGCCTTATCAAGATGGCACAGGGCCTGAAGGAAAAGGTCCTAAAACCGGAAGAGGATTAGGTCGTTGTACAGAGAAGGATCAAACAATTCGTCCATCTATCAATGGATTGGCAAGACAAGGCACCGGTCGCCGTCCACGCAGAAGCTCGGATAGAATAACCGGCCGCGGATTTGGCCGAAAATCCTAAAACAAACACAACACCCAACTTTAAAAAAGTGGGGCGTTGTGTTATTATTTAAAAATAATATGAATATAAAAATTCTAAAATTTTTGTTTATCGGGATTTTATTTTTTACGCTAATTTTAAATCCCCTTGCATTAAAAGCCGAGGAAAAAATACCTGTCTATTTTTTCTATGGAATAGGATGTCCACATTGCGCAAATGTCGCGCCTTTTTTAGAAAAAATAAGTAATAACTATCCACAAATAATAATTTATGGTCTTGAAATTTATCAAAATCAGGAAAATGGTATGGCTCTACTTAGTATGTATAAAAAATACAATGTTCCGCAAAAAGAACAAGGCGTACCTGTTATTTTTTTACCTGATAAATATTTGTCCGGGGATACACCTATTATTAATAATCTGGAAAATGAATTTAAAAGAATTATAAAAACTTATCTGCCTGTTTCAGATAACACGCTTTCATTGAACAATATACCCTCATCTGATAATACGCCCGCAGAAAATAATATACCTACGGTTGAAGCGCCAAAAGACAATGAAACAAAAACACAAATCTCCAATAAACCATCAAAATCACTATCTCTTTTTGCAATAACAATTGCCGCGCTTGCCGACTCAATTAATCCATGCGCGATAGCGGTTTTGGTAATTTTACTTAGCGCCCTAATGCTTATTAATGACAGAAAACGCGCGCTGTACGGAGGGCTTGCTTTTATTGCGTCAATTTACATTTCTTATTTTCTTTTTGGTCTTGGGATATTAAAAGCTATTCAAACCGCCAATATAAATGCTCATATAGTTTATAGAATAGTTGGCGTTTTAGCTATCTTTATCGGCTTAGCAAATCTTAAAGATTTTTTTTGGTATGGCAAAGGATTTGTTATGGAAATCCCTCGCAAATGGCGACCAGTACTTCAGGCGATGCTCAAAAAAATAACGTCTCCCATCGGAGCTTTTTTAATCGGTTTTGTAGTAACACTTTTTGAGCTTCCTTGCACCGGAGGTCCGTATTTTTTTGTCCTCGGTCTTTTATCTCAACAAGAATCTCTTAGTATCATAATCCCTGATTTGCTTTATTATAATATTTTCTTTATACTTCCTTTATTAATACTTGCTTTTATAATTTATTTTGGATATTCAAATACAGAAAAAGCCAAGGAATGGAAAGAAAAAAATATCCGAGCATTGCATCTTATTACAGGACTGATAATGCTCGGGCTGGGAATTTGGGTATTCTTTTATTAAAAAAATATGAAAAAAATACTTTTAATAATTTTGCTCCTTACTTTTTTAATGCCGATTGTTTCAAACGCGCAAACTTCTGATAATATCCTTGAAGCCAAGGTTTTAAAAATTATACAAGAAAGAGAGTATATTTCAGAAGATGGCTCAAAAATAATTCAACAAGATATACAAATGGAAGGATTAGATGGTGTGTGGAAAGATAAAAAAATTATTTTTTACGGAATATCCGATTTAGAAGTAGTAAATACAAATATATATAAAAAAGGAGACAATGTTTTGGTAAGCTACGTGCAAGATGGGGAAGGAAACGACGTATTTTATATTTTGGACTATATCCGCAGAAGCAACCTTTATCTATTGGCTTTTATTTTTGCGTTAATCATTGTTTTTATTGGAAAGTGGAAAGGGCTAAAATCCTTGCTAAGTTTATGTATAAGTTTTTTAATAATAATAAAATTTATTGTTCCACAAATTTTAGCCGGCCACAATCCGCTTTTGATAGCAATAATCGGTTCATTTTTAATATTGCTTATTATTATTTATCTTACTGAAGGATGGAATGCAAAATCTCATCTTTCTGTTTTAAGCATTCTGATATCTCTTGTTATCACTGGCGAGCTTGCCACGCTATTTACTTTTATGGCGCGCCTTACCGGAACTGCCGGAGAAGACATAATGTATTTAATAGGCATTGGCAAAAACGCGATAGATTTTAAAGGATTGCTTTTAGCCGGAATATTAATCGGCACACTGGGTGTTTTAGACGATATGGTGTTAAGCCAAATAGAAGCCGTCCGTCAGATAAAAGACGCAAACCCATTGCTTGATAAAAAGGAAATTATAAAAAAAGCATACGGGATTGGCAGAAGCCACTTAGGCGCCATTATAAATACATTATTTTTGGCATATGCCGCAGTATCTCTGCCATTTCTAATACTTTTTTCGGCAAAATCCACAATGACAGCTATGCAAGTAATAAATAACGAAATGATTGCCACAGAGATTATTAGAACATTAGTCGGAAGTATTGGTATTGCGTTAGCTTTGCCAATTTCTACAATTATAGCAACATATTATTATGCCAAGACCAAGAAAAAATAGAAAAATTCGTTTTGACCCAACCGCAACTTATTTCAAACCGCGCGGTATTCCAATGACCTCTTTAGAAGAGATTATTTTGGATTTAGATGAGATAGAAGCAATACACTTAAAAGACAAACAGGGATTAGACCAAACAGAAGCGGCAAAAAAAATGAATATATCTCAAAGCACTTTTCAAAGAATTATAACCTTAGCCCACAAAAAAATCAGTGAAGCGATAATAGATGGCAAGGCAATAAAAATTAAAACAAAAAATCCCAGATAACCTGGGATTTTTTGGTGGACCCTACCGGACTCGAACCGGTCGCCTCCGCGTTGCAAACGCGGCGCTCTACCAAATGAGCTAAGGGCCCATACATATTTAAACTTATTTCATTATAGCATAAATTACCTTTATTGTCAAGCTAAATACTGCTATGCAATAATCTAAACTGAACGCACCACCCAATTAGAAAAATATGGTCAAAACCATTAAAGTGGTGGATATGTCAAATAATTTAAAATTTTACGATCGGCAGAAGCTGGAATACTGGCTTAGAACAAAACAAAGCATAAGAGCAATAGCTAAAATCATGAGGCGAGATCATTTGGTGATAGTGAGAGA
>PFCS01000030.1:0-1529 GCA_002772895.1 Parcubacteria group bacterium CG10_big_fil_rev_8_21_14_0_10_36_14
TCGCTTCAGAACTAACCTTATCGGGAAATATAACTGCAGGCAATTATTTATATATAGGCGATAATAACACAGGAACTCGCCTATGGGACGGCAAAATTGACGATGTCCGTATATATAATTACGCTCTGTCCGCGGAAGAAGTCAGCAATCTCTACAATTCCGCGAAAACAAAATACACCGCCTCCGCCCCCCTCTTGGGCCTTGTCGGCTATTGGAATATGGACACCGCCGATGTCTCTGCCACAAAAGTTTATGATAAATCTGGTTTTGGCAACCACGGCACCCCAACTGGCTTTTATACCGGCCTTGCCCCCACCTCCACCCCCGGCAAAATCAACCAGGCGATTGATTTTGATGGAATGAATGGTGCGGTAAACGCCGATGTTGTAGCAAACGATATGTCGCCCCTCTCAGGAACAATTGTTCTTTGGGCTAAGGCCGAAGCTAACGTAACATCCTTTATTATTGGAGGGAATACCAATTCTAGAACTTATCTCTCAAGACATTCTAGTGGTTTTTTTCGTGTTACAAAGGGCAACCCTGCTACGGATATGAATTTTACGGCTACGGCTTTAAATACTTGGCATCAATTAGTATTAACTTGGGATAATGGTTCTATGAGTGGTTATCAAGACGGAGTGCTTATAAACACCTTAGCGTTTACTGATACTACAACAGCCGGAACAGCCCTAAAAATAAGTTCTTTTAATACCGGAGGATTTAATTTTGACGGTGCCATTGACGACGTGCGGATATATAACCGCGCGTTGTCTGCTGACGAAGTCTCCGCTTTATACAAATCCAGCGCAAGAAAATATGTGAGATAAGGGGAGGATTGTGAAGAAAGTATCAATAATCAATCATCAATGAACGCTCAATTACAAATTGAAAAATGAAAAATGAACTTTCAATGAAAAATGATAAATGAAAAATGAAAATTATCTTATGTCCCGTAAACTCCTACCACTACTAATAATAATCCCCATCTTAATCTTAGGCAGTTTTTTGGTATTCAAATCAAAATCCGCCGAACCGACTTCTGCCTCCGCCCCCCTCTTGGGCCTCACTCTAGACCTTGACTTTGGAAATAACAACAGCTCCGATCCGGTGCAAGTTTATGATTCCTCCGGTTTTAACCGCAATACCACTTCAACAACTGGCACCACAATGCCAGCCTGCACGCCATACTTCTGTGATTTTGACGGCGGAGATAATACAACAGGGGACGCGACAAATATTTTTAATTCTGCTAATATTTCTATCGCGACAAAATTTAGCCCGGATTTTACCGCGGACGATGGAGTATTGCATTATATTTTTGATACCCAAGCAAGCGGGACGGAAGGATATATATTGATTAAAGTGTCTGATAATAGTTTACGCGTTTATTTAGGCGGAACAAATATAGAGACAATACCGCTCAGTTCATATCAAGCGTATTGGAAGGTGGGTGAAGAAAATGTACTCGTGGTAAGAGGAGATGCAACCAATGATGATACTTATATGTGGCTGAATGGAAATATTATTTT
>PFCS01000030.1:1598-1738 GCA_002772895.1 Parcubacteria group bacterium CG10_big_fil_rev_8_21_14_0_10_36_14
GTCGGCTTCTTTCTGATGCTGAGGTTCAATATTTGTCAGCTGACAGGAAGACAAATATGCGTTGATATTGGAGGTCAAATTTTTTAGACTTTTGTTTTCTTGTGGAAGGTTGGCATTTATTGTATAATTAATTTATATTT
>PFCS01000030.1:1893-21527 GCA_002772895.1 Parcubacteria group bacterium CG10_big_fil_rev_8_21_14_0_10_36_14
CTAAAAAATTGGTTATAAGAAGAACCCCGCTTGATATACCACTACTTTTGATTATCGCCACCATGCTTATTTCTGCAATTGCTTCAAAAAACAGATATCTCAGTTTTTGGGGTGATTTTAATATGTTAGGTGATTCTTTTGTTAGCTTTATATTTTATATCCTTTTTTATTTTTTGGTTTTAAATAACGTAGATTCTGTCAAAAGGGTTGTTAAAATAATTATTGTTTTAGCTGTTTCTGGCGCGTTTTCCGCTCTATATTTCATTGGGCAGAGTTTTGGGATATTGCCCCTTAGCGGTTTACCCGTTCCTCGTTGGACGTTAAACTCGGATTTGCCAACACATTTTGGTTATTATATGACAGTTGTAATGATATTGGTTTTATCTTTGGTAATGGCGAAGATGCGAGGTTTTTTTAACAAGAAAAATATATTTGGACTCATTGCTTTATTGATTTTTTTCACCGCAATAGTCGTTCTTGGTTTCAAAAGCGTTTGGCTTATTGTTGCTATTTCAATTTTTTTACTTTTAGTTTTTGCCCTGTCAAGGATAGAAGAAGTAGAGGTGCCGTGGGTTTCTATAACTTTTGGTATACTTGTTATTTCAATTCTTTTTATTATTTTAGGGTCACCTTCTTTTTTAACTGCGAATTTGCCAACAGAGGTTGCCTTATCTCCCGGCGTTTCTTGGAAAGTATGCACGTCGGCTTTAAGCGAAAATTTAAAGAACTTTTTATTTGGTTCCGGACCGGCAACTTTTGTCTATGATTTTTCGGCGTTTAGGCCCGAAGTTTTTAACAGCAATTTTGCATGGTCTCTTCGTTTCAATAGGCCATACAGTACGATAATCGGTATTTTATCAACCAATGGACTTTTGGGCGCAATTGCCTGGATGTCAATGTTTTTAGTGGCATTGGGAACATTTTTTGTAATGTGGTTTGTAAAGAATCTGAGAATTAAAAAGAAAACAATAGACAAGCTTTCCGATTTAATTCATTTAGGAGAAGCGGGTGACGATTCTTTTACGCATACTCTTTATGCCGGACTTATGACTGGTTGGCTTACGCTTCTAATTTCAATGTTTTTTATAACTTTCACAACGGTTCATTGGGTTTTATTCTTTTTATGCCTTGCGCTCACATTTTTGCTCGGAATGGATTTTTCAAAAAAAGAAACAAATACATTTACATTGTCGCTAAAAACACTTCCGCAATATACGCTAATTTCATCTTTTATCTATATTTTGATATTTGCGCTTATTGTTGTTTTGGTGATTTTTTTAGGAAGATTTTATACTGCAGAGATTTATAAAGCGCGAGCAATACAATATTCTTCGGTGGGCAATCATACTCAGGCTGCGGCAGTAATGTTTAAAGCCGTTTCGTTAAGTCCAAGTTATTCTAAATATTATCTTGATTTGGCAAGCGCTTACATTGGAATGGCTGTAGTAGAATCACAAAACGAAGCGCCTGATCAGCAAAGAATTGCTAATTTGGTTGCTTCAGCCGTGAATCAAGCTCGCGAAGCTACTCGTCTTGCTCCAAATGATGCCGCCGGCTGGGATTTTCTAGCTACAATGTATGCAACCGCAAGACCTTTATCACAGAACGCTAACAGTTTTGCAATATCAGCTCTTGAGCAGGCAATAAAATTAGAAAAGACAAATCCACGATTATATTTAGACCTTGGAAGAGCGCGAGTTTTGCAAAAGGATTATAAGGGCGCACGTGAAGCGATGGAAAAAGCTGTTACGTTAAAAACTAACTATACCCTAGGTTATAATGTAATGGCCCAGTTAGATGAGCTTGAGGGCAAAGAAAACGAATCAATTGAGCATATGAGTGTTGCGGCTGCGCTTTCACCAAATGACCCTGTGCTTATATACAATCTTGGACGACTCTATTATAATAGGGCAAAACAAGACGACTTAGTCCGGGCGGAACAGTTATTTTTACGTGCCGCTACTTTGAATGAAAATTATGCAGATGCTCTTTGGTCTTTAGGCGTTTTGTACGAACGACAAGGAAAAACATCTCAAGCCCTACAGCTATATCGCAAAGTAGAAACATTAAATCCTGGCAACGAAAATGTAAAACAGAAGATTCAACGTTTAATTGGCACATAAGATGTTGCAGAGTGCTGGAAATGATAAGAGGATAAAAATAATTAGAGAGGGCTGGGGCCCTCTCTAAAAATCTTTAAAAATCTGCCAATAAAATCAGCGTTCGCTGATTTTATTGGCAGAAAATTTAGATGACTTGATATGAAAAATCATAAAAATAAAATAAAAAAATTAAGAAATGATAGAAAGACACAGGAAATAACCAAAACAATTTTAAAATTATGCATAGGCGGGGGATTGATTTTTTTGACAAGCGGGTATGCATACCCGAAAAATTATAAACAACTGATGAAAAAATTTACGGATTTGGAACGATATTCTTGTAGTAGAGTCAATGAATGCCTAAAAAGATTAAGGATGCAGGATTATATAAGATATGATGAGAATGACTTTACAAAACCTATATTTTTAACCAAGAAAGGATTTCAGCGCTTTAACGTTTTATCTCTAAGAGATAAAATAAAATCCCTAACGATGAAAAAATGGGACCATCTTTGGCGCTTGGTTACATATGATATCAGCGAGAAATATAAGCTCACTCGCAATAATTTTAGGCGAGAATTAAAATTATTAGATTTTTATCAGCTGCAAAAAAATATTTTTGTAATTCCTTTTTCTGTAGAAAGAGAACTTGAAGAACTTATAAAATCCTATCGTCTTTGGGACAGGGTATTGGTTTTGCAAGTTGCAAATCTTGGCAAGTATGAAGAAGACGTAAGAAATCATTTTTTTAATTTAGAAAAAACTAAAAAGAAAGGTGTAACTTGGACAAAAAAGATAGAATTGTAGTGCCAATAAAATTAGCGTTCGCTGATTTTATTGGCACTACCGAATTTAATAAATTTTATCGCGTCAATTGATTTTTTGGCTAAAAAAAGATACAATGGCATTATATGACGAAATTAGAAAAAGTTATTTTAGTCCATTATCACGAAATAGCTCTAAAAGGCAGAAACCGCCCGATGTTTGAAGATCGGCTTGTAAGAAATATTAAAAAAATGATTGGAGCGCAAATTACCGTTAAACGGCTATCCGGAAGGATTGAGGTTTGTGTGCCAGAAGCGCAAATTGAAAAAGCTCTTAAAAAAATGAGCAATATTTTTGGTATAAGCGGTTTTTCTAAGGCAGTAGTTCTTCCGACTGATTTTAAAAAAATAAAAAGTTCTACCTTAAAATTATTGTCCGAAGACTATTCTTTGAAAGATAGTAAAAAAACATTTAAAGTGGTAACAAAGCGCGGATATAAGCAATTTCCAAAAAATTCTATGGAAATTTCTGCCGAGATAGGTGCTTACATATTAAAAAATTCAGCATTAAAGGTAGATATTAAAAAACCAAAAATAATTATAAACGTAGAACTTTTAAAAGACAGAACTTATATTTATACAAAAAAGATGAGCGGACAAGGCGGATTGCCGATTGGCGTTTCCGGAAAGATGTTAGTTTTGATTTCTGGTGGGATAGATTCTCCGGTTGCCTCGTATTTTATGGCAAAACGAGGAGCAGAATTATTTTTTTTGCACTTCCATAGTTATCCTTACACGGATAAGGCCAGTATTGAAAAAGTTCAAGAGATTTTACATATTTTAAGCGATTTTGGAATAAACGAGAAAAATTTATGTCTTGCGCCGATAATTGATTTTCAAAAAGAAGTAGTAAAAAAAGTAAACCAAAAGTATCGAATCATTATTTATCGGCGATTAATGTATAAAGTTGCCGAAGCTTTGGCTAAGCAAAATAGATGGAAAGCGCTTATTTCTGGTGATAACCTTGGACAAGTTGCTTCGCAGACAATAGAGAATATGGCAGTAATCGGCGTAGGCATTGATTTACCTATAATGCGACCACTTGTTGGTTTCGATAAAGAAGAAATAATAGATTTTGCTAAAAGGATTGGGACATTTGAAACTTCGATTTTGCCTCATGGTGATTGTTGTAGTGTTTTTTTGCCAAAAAATCCGGCTACAAAAACGAGAATAACTGATATACTTATAGAAGAGAAGGCAATTGGTATGGATAAATGGGTGGAAAAAATAATAAGAGGTATCAAGTATTAAGTATCATGTATTATGGCGGAAAATAAACTTAAATCATTTACCGACTTGAATGCATGGAAAGAGGCGCATAAATTAGTATTGATGATATATAAAATAATAAAAGATTTTCCAAAAGAGGAGATATCTGGATTAACAAATCAAATTAGAAGGGCTGTAATTTCTATTACTTCAAATATTGCGGAGGAATTCAGTAGAAACTCTTGTAAGGAAAGAATACAATTTTATGCTATTTCATTAGGTTCCCTAAGCGAGTCACAAAATCAGTTATTGACCGTAAGAAACGTTGGATATATTTCAAATGATAAATTTAAAATTATTGCCGAACAGAATATACTTACAATTAAGCTTTTAAACGGTCTGATAAGAAGCGCAAGAAATTTTTCTTAAGCATAATTACACAATACTTGATACATAATATATGTTATACATTATAGCTACTCCCATTGGAAATTTAGAGGATATTACATTTCGCGCTCTTGAAGTATTAAAAGATGCGGATTTTATATTATGTGAAGATACACGGGTCACATCAAAACTTTTAGCACGTTTTAATTTAAAAATTCCGACAATAAGTTATCATCAGCATAGCAAATTGCAAAAACTTCAAAAAATAAAAGAATTGCTTGAAGAGGGGAAAGTTTTGGCAATGGTATCGGACGCTGGAACACCAGGGATATCTGATCCAGGCGGACAGTTGGTAGAATATATTTCAAAAGAATTGCCAGGTATAAAAATTATTCCAATTCCCGGCGCATCAGCTCTTTCGTCCGCTCTTTCTATCAGTGGATTTTCGGCTGATAGGTTTGTTTTTCTAGGTTTTCCTCCTCACAAGAAAGGAAGAGAAAAATTTTTTAAAGAACTTGTTGAATATAAATATACCGTTGTGTTATTTGAATCTAAATATAGGATTTTGAAAACTTTGGATGAAATAAAGAAATATAGTGGTGATAAAGAAGCTTTGGTCGCCAGAGAACTTACTAAAATGTTTGAAACGCTATATAGAGGCAAACTGAGCGAAATTTCTGAACAGATAGCGAAAACTACACCACGTGGTGAGTATGTAATTATAGTGAAAAAGTAGTATTATGTATTTTATATAGTATGTATCAAGCAAAAGAAGAAAAAACTCTAATAAAGATTCCGTCTCATAGGGACACAATATAGCATAATACGCAATACTTTATACATAGTACAGATTTATGAAATTATACAACACTCTAACCCGAAAAAAACAACAATTTAAGCCCTTGCATGACAAGCGGATTGGCGTTTATAGCTGTGGACCGACAGTTTATTCTTTTGCGCATATTGGAAATTTGCGATCTTATATTTTCGCTGATATTTTACATCGTGCTTTGGAATATGATGGATATAAAGTGAAACACATAATCAATATAACTGACGTTGGACACCTTGTTTCCGATGAAGATGAGGGCGAAGATAAAATTATTCGCGCGGCTAGGCTTCAGAAAAAATCCGCTTGGGAAGTAGCCCGTTTTTTTGAAAATCAATTTAAAGAAGATATAAAAGAACTGAATATTATTTTTCCTGATAAATTTGTCCGCGCGACTGAGCACATAAAAGAACAGATAGAGCTTATAAAGAGATTAGAAAAAAAAGGATATACATACAAAACAAAAGATGGGATTTATTTTAATACGTCGCGTTTCAAAGATTATGGAAAATTGGGTGGACAAAAAGCAGGAGAAAAAAAAGCTGGCGCAAGAGTGAAAATGGGTGAGAAAAAGAATATAACGGATTTTGCTCTTTGGAAATTTTCTCTACCTGTTGGTAAAAATGGAAAAAAACGTCAAATGGAATGGGCATCTCCTTGGGGTAAGGGATTTCCGGGTTGGCATATAGAATGTTCTGCGATGAGCCGTAAATATCTGGGACAGCCATTCGATATTCATACTGGTGGTATAGATCATATTCCTGTCCACCACACCAATGAGATAACCCAAAGCGAGGCAGCATACGAAAAACCCTTGGCGCATTTTTGGCTTCATAATGATTTTTTAACTGTTGATGGTGGAAGGATGGGAAAATCCGAAGGAAATTTTATACGTCTTTCAGAAATTGAAAAAAAAGGTTTTAATCCTTTAGCTTTTCGTTATTTTACACTTCAGGCTAATTATCGGACAAAATTAAATTTTACATGGAATGCGCTTACAGCATCACAAAACGCTTTAAATAAGCTATGGAATGAAGTAAGAAAAATAAAACCATCTTCGATTAAAAGAAAGTCTGCTGGTTGTTTAAAATTAGAAAAAAAGTTTGAAGTTGCGCTTGATGATGATTTAAATACTCCCGAATGCCTAGCTGTTGTTTGGGAATTGCTAAAATCCGGTTGTAAAGAAGGTGATAAGGCCCACAGTTTATTAAAATTTGACGAAATATTAGGATTGGATATTGGACGATATATGGGAAAAACGGAAATAATTCCTGAAAAA
Organism: Parcubacteria group bacterium CG10_big_fil_rev_8_21_14_0_10_36_14; assembly: GCA_002772895.1. Lineage (NCBI taxonomy): Bacteria > Parcubacteria group bacterium CG10_big_fil_rev_8_21_14_0_10_36_14. The sequence continues at coordinate 8,524 of PFCS01000030.1, forward strand.
ATAAAAAAACTTGCCAAAGAGAGAGAAAATGCGCGTAAGAAAAAAGATTGGAAGTCTGCTGATAAGATTCGTATGGAAATAGAAAGACAGGGATATGAAGTGGAAGACACTGATGCTGGTTTTAAAATAAATAAAAAATAAATCCCACCCCTACCTTCCGTCATTGCGAGGAGCGTACTCGCGACGTGGCAATCTTATTGCATATGCAGAATAAATTATACTATATCTATATACTTACAAATAACGATAATAAGGTATTATACACTGGTATCACAAGTAATTTGCCAGGTAGAATATATCAGCATAAAAGCAAACTGGCAGATGGGTTTACTAAAAAATATAATGTAGATAAATTAATATATTATGAAGTAGCAGAGACAGCTATATCTGCAATAGCAAGAGAAAAACAAATTAAAGCGGGTTCAAGAAAAAAGAAAATCGAGTTGATAAATAAAATCAATCCGGAATGGAAAAATTTATATAATGATGTTCTATAGTGAGATTGCCACGTCCTCCGAGTACGGACTCCTCGCAATGACAGCGAGGATTTTTGTTATATCCATCGTCGCCATCTAAAGAGTACTAACATAGACAATGCGCCACTCATCAAAAGGGCGGATATCTTCCAAAAACCCCAAGCCGTGTGCACTAATGGAGTGCCTTCTGCGCCGATTCCAAAAGCAGTGGCAATAAGCGACAAGGGAAAGGTTATGGTTGCGATAATCGTAAGAACTTTTGTAACTTGATTTACTCTATAATCAACTAATGTAGAATTTGCTTGATGCAATGCATTTATAGCATCTTTATAGCTTTCTAGGGACATATTTATTTCTTTTGCGTACTCTATTAGTTCTAAAAATTTGTTTCTATCGTTTTGTCTTGTAATATATTTTTTTGATTTTTCTACAAATTTTTCTAAAACATATCCATGCGAGCGAATAGACCGCTGAAAATCAAAGATATTTGTTTTGATACGAAGAGTCTGTTCAACTGTTTCTTTTTTTTCGTATTTTTTATTATAAAAAAGCATATCTTCTACTTCCTCGATATCCATATTTATATGCCTTAACATTGGAAAACAATAATTAAAGAGCTCAGTTAATATCTCATAAAGTATTAATCCTGGATGGTCGCACATTTTTTGTGAAGGTTTGGCGCTACAGGAAGCAAATATTTTTTGGATAATAGGAGTTTTATTTCCATGAACAGTTATTAATGTATTTTTCATTATAAAGAAATCAATCTCTTCAGTATATATGTCGCCATTTATACGGTTATAAACCGGAAAATGAATGATTAAAAATAAATATTTTTGTCTTTCAATCATTTTCATCCGCTGAATTGGAGGTAAAACATCAATAATATCTTCTTTATTAAGATTAAATTTTTTAGCTAAGTAGTCCATCTGCGCCTTACCCGGCTGGGTTACATTAATCCAGCTTATTTTTTTCATTTTTAATTCATTGACATTTCTCATATTGATTTACAGAATAGCTAAATTTAATTTTGTATACATCCTTTTTTATTATAGCATATTTTTACGTATATTGTTATAATATAAATTAGATATAACTTAATAGTTAATTTTTTGAATATGGCTATTGAATTGTCGTCACAAGAAGTGCCTGTGGATAAAAAAGTAGAACAGAAGGAAGGATTTGAGCCAATTTTAGAAAAAAAATTGGAATCAGAGGCAGAAACATTAAAAGAAACTAAAAAATTAAATGCAGGGTCGCCAGTCGGCGTTGTTCAAGATGAAATTCTCCACGATGAGGAGCTTATTGAGATAAAAGGCATATTGTCAGAAGATATTTTAGGATTATTTAAACAGATGTCTTCTTTGCGTCAACAGGTTTTCAGAAGACGAGGAGAAGATATTGCTATAAAAATAAAGCTAACTATGCAAAAAACGCGGGTTAAAGCATCAGATATTTTTGAGCTTATAAAAAATTGGCTTAAAATGATACCGCGTTTAAGCTTATATTTTTTGGAACAGGAAGCAAAGATAAAAACGGATAAAATATTAGGTTTGAAGAAAGATGGGCAGGCGATTGAAAAATAAAATATAAATTACACATGTTTTTTTGATATATGCAATTATTAGACTTCATCCAAGCAAATATTAGCAGTTTTTTTGTAAGCCCGATTGCTCCGGTTATCTTTTTTTGGTTATTCATCTTATTTTTTATAGTTGGCTGTGTTGTTATAGTTATATCGGTCCTTAGAAAAAAACATAAAGCTGAACTTGCGTCGCATATTAAGATATTCAAAATTTCTGTACCAAAAGAGGCGGGTGAAAAAAAGGGTGAACAAGAAAGGACGAAAGCTCTTTCAGAAATTCAGGAAGATATAGCGGTTATGGAAAATTTGTTTTCCGCTATAGGCGGACTTAAGCCAGAATCAAACTTTCATTCTATCGTTTACGGAAGACACGATATCTTTTCTTTCGAAATAGTGGTAGAAAAGGGATTAATATATTTTTATGTCGCTACTCCCGCGAGATATGCAAACTATCTAGAAGAACAGGTTTTGGCGCAATTTCCTTATGCTCAGATTAAAGAAACCTCTGATTATAATATTTTTTCTCCTCGCGGAGTGGTAAAGGCCGGATATTTAAAATTTAAACGGCCAAGTTTTTTTCCAATAAAAACTTATAAAAAAATGGAGTCAGACCCATTAAATTCTCTTTTAACCGTTCTTTCAAAAATAAAAAAAGAGGATGGGGTTTCTATTCAGCTTGTTATGAGACCGGCTGGTGAAAAGTGGAGAAAAAAAGGTCAGCGCGTTGCCCAAGAAGTTCAACAGGGTAAAAAAATATCGCAGGTTTTAAGCGAAATGACTTTTTTGGGGCAGATTTGGTCTATCTTTAAAACAGGAGGCGCTGTAAAAAAGAAAGAAGCAGAGACACAGTATCGTCTTTCTCCTTTGGAGGAAGAGATGGTAAGGGCGCTTGACGAAAAGTCAGCTAAAGCGGGGTTAGACGTAAACATCAGAGTTGTTGTTTCCGCCGAAACAGAGGCTATAGCAAGTGGGTATGCTTCTAATATAGTAAACGCTTTTTCACAATATAGCTCATATCAATATGGAAACACATTTATAAAATCAGTACCAAGCGTGATGAAAACGGTTCGTGATTTTATTTTTAGAAGCTTTAGCTCTAAATATTCTATAATTTTGAATGCTGGAGAACTATCCAGTATTTTTCATTTTCCACTTCCTGATACAGAAACACCTAATATTGCCTGGCTTTCTGCCAGACAAGCTCCTCCGCCAAATAATTTACCAGAAGAGGGGACTATACTTGGCGAATCGGTTTTTAGAGGGCAAGAAAAAATTATATTTATTAAGCCGGCAGATCGCTTGCGACATATGTATGTTATTGGCCGGTCGGGAACCGGTAAATCCCATTTTCAGAAATATATGGCCATACAGGATATAAAAAGCGGTAAAGGGCTTTGTATAATAGATCCACATGGTGATTTGGCCGAGGATTTACTAAATCACATTCCAAAAGAGAGGGCAGAAGACTTGATTTATTTTAATCCCGCGGACCTAAGAAGGCCGATGGGTTTAAATTTGCTTGAATATGACCCTAACTACCCTGAACAAAAAACTTTTGTCATAAATGAAATGATAAATATTTTAGATAAACTTTATGACTTAAAAACAACTGGCGGACCAATGTTTGAGCAATATATAAGAAACGCGATGCTTTTAATAATGGAAGATCCAGAATCCGGTTCAACTTTGATGGAAATATCAAAAGTTTTAGCAGATGCGGATTTTAGGAAATATAAGTTAACCAAGTGTCATGATCAGATTGTCTATGATTTTTGGACAAAAGAGGCGGAAAAAGCAGGGGGAGAGGCTGCGCTCGCCAATATGGTGCCTTATATTACTTCAAAATTAAATCAATTTATTTCTAACGAAACAATGCGTCCTATTATTGGACAGCAAAATTCAGCTTTCAATTTTCGAGAAGCAATGGATTCTAAGAAAATAATACTCGTCAATCTTTCAAAGGGCAAAATTGGCGAACTTAACTCCTATCTTTTGGGGCTTATAATCGTTGGAAAAATTTTGGCAGCCGCTCTTTCCCGAGCGGATTTGTCAGAAAAAGAACGAAAGTCGTTTTACTTATATATTGATGAATTCCAAAATTATACTACCGACAGTATTTCTATTATCCTATCGGAAGCCAGAAAATATGGGCTTGGACTTATTATTGCTCATCAATACATCGGACAGCTAACAAAAGGCGGAGATACGTCAATCCGCGATGCTGTTTTTGGCAATGCCGGAACAATGGTAGCTTTTCGGATTGGAGCAGATGATGCGGAATACCTGGAAAGAGAATTCTCACCCGTTTTCAGCGCGCGTGACCTTATAAATATAGAAAGTCGGAATGCATATATAAAATTATTAATAGATAATACGGCTTCCCGACCGTTTAGCATGCAAACACTTCCACTTCCGCTTTCCAATCAGATATTGGGTGAAAAAATTATGCAATTGGCTCGTTTAAAATATGGAAAAAATAGAAAGTTAGTGGAACTTGAAATAAAAAAAAGAGCTCGCGTTTGATAAACAATTAATAAAATTAATATGGAAGAAGAAAATAAAAACGAAGAAGTAGTTTCCGGAATTGATAAAAATCAGATATTATTAAAAATTTTATCTGATTTGAAAATCGGATTAGAAAGTGCAATAAAAATTTTGGGCGGAGATGAAGGAATGGAGCGGATGAAGACGAAGATAAGAAGCGGACAAGACGAAAAGGATACCGGAAAAATTATAGAAGGCGTTTTTGCCGGAGATAAGATGGTTGGCGCTGATGGGGCTTCGTATAATATACCACAAAATTATGCTTCAAAATCAAAACTTTTAGAAGGGGATATATTAAAATTGACCGTTACTCCGAGCGGAAATTTTATTTATAAGCAGGTAGGTCATGTGCCAAGAAAACGGCTTATGGGGGAATTAATTGTAGACGAAGAGCAAGAAGAGTATTGGGTGGCAACAGAATCGGAGAAATGGCGAGTTTTGAAAGCTAGCGCGACATATTTTAAGGGACAAACAGGGGATAGGGTTGCGTTTTTGCTTCCGGAGGATGCTCCTGCGAAATGGGCTGCAGTAGAGAATATAATTAAGAACGACCAAGAAGGATTGTAGATATTAAAAAATAATTTAAAATAGGAGGTTCATACTTCCTTTTTTATTTCTTCGTATTTCGTATCACGTGCTAGAACGTATCCCTGTGGAACAGATTTATATTAAAATTTTCCCTCCTATACATAATACGTAATACTTGATACATAATGCACTTCTTAGAATATGGGTGATTGTATTAAATCTTATTTTTGGGTAAGATATATAGTAATCGTAATTTTAATTTTATGACGCAAGTATTATACCGAAAATATCGTCCCAAATTTTTCGGCGAGATTATTGGTCAGGAGCATATAACAAAAACACTGGAAAGCCAGATTTCAACCGGAAAACAAGTTCATAGCTATCTTTTTACTGGCGGAAGAGGCATTGGGAAGACAACCATTGCTCGTCTTTTGGCGAAAGCGTTAAATTGTACAGAAAGAAAAGAAAAACAAAGCGAGCCCTGCGGAAAATGTGTTAATTGTTTAGCTCTTCAGGCGGGAAATTCTCTAAGTATTGTAGAAATTGACGCTGCTTCACATACAGGAGTTCAGGACGTCCGTGATAAAATAATAGAAAACGTACGTTTTACTCCGGTTGGAGCAAAGTATAAGATTTTTATCATAGATGAAGCGCATATGCTCTCAGGAGCGGCTTTTAATGCGCTCCTAAAGACCCTTGAAGAACCTCCGGAATATATTATCTTTGTTCTTGCAACTACCGAAATCCATAAGATACCTGCAACAATACTTTCCAGATGTCAGAGGTTTGATTTTAAAAAACCTACCATAAAAGATATTGTTAAAAAATTGGAGTTAATCAGTAAAGAAGAAAAGGTAAAGATTGATAAAAGTATTTTAGAAAGGATAGGCTATCTTTCAATGGGAGGAATGCGGGATGCCGAAAGTTTATTGGGACAAATTTTGAGCTTGGGAATAAAAGATATAAAAAATGAGGACGCAAACCTTATTCTTCCGCAAGGTGATTTTTCTGCGGCATTGGATCTTTTTGAATATTTAGTTAATAAAGACGGTCGCAATGCAATAATTTCTCTAATTTCTTTGGGAGAAGATGGTATAAACTTCAAGTATTTTTTTGATAATGTAATTGAAATTGCAAGAAAGGCGTTGTTTTATTCAATAACAAACCGAGATGACGAATTTTTGCCGGTTGATATAAATAAAAAAATAAGTGTTTTAGCAGATTTTGCGGGTAGAGTAAACCTTTTGAAGATTTTAGACACATTGCTTGCTAGGCGCTCGGAAATAAATAATCTTGATATCCCGTCACTTCCTTTGGAGATGGCTGTGGCAGAGATTTGTGGAGAAGATAAGAAAGAATCTTACGATGAACAGAATAATCAGAATATTGAAAATGATAATTTTGAAAAAAAACTACCTGCTATTAAAAAAGATAAAATAGAAGCTCCCGGTGATTTATTAGAGATTCAATCTAAATGGCAGGATGTTCTTAATAAAATAAAAGATCATAATCATTCACTTCCTTTTGTTTTGAATACTGCAACACCACTTGATTTTGATGGAAAAACACTTGTTTTAGGTTTAAAATTTAAGCTTCATAAGGAAAAACTGGAAGATATAAAGAATCGCGAAATCTTGACAAATGTTCTAAAATCTGTTTATAATAAAGATATTTTAATAGCCGTAAAACTTGATGAAACCATTGGAGAGATAAGTAGCGAGGTTCAAAATGAAGATGATGAGGTTGATGTTGAGAGCGAATTTAAAATATAGTTAGTTCTATTTAGTGCTCGGGGATCGTCTAATGGTAGGACAACAGGTTCTGGACCTGTTTATCGGGGTTCGAATCCCTGTCCCCGAGCACTGAATAGAACAAGGACGTGAAGCATGTCGGACGAACCACTCTTTAGAATAGAATTTGCTGATTTTAGCCAGCCGGAAATTAAAATGTGTGATTGTGGTTCTTTGCCTCCTCACGCTTATATAATTCTTGGTGATTTCAGGTCTGCCCCAATATCGGCAAAATATTGGGGCAGGGGACTTTTAAAAGTAGAACCAATTTTGTCTTTTGGTGAAGATTTAGCAAGAGAACTTTTGCACGAATTTGAAAAATTACCATTGCCTGAAAGGGGTCCAAGAGATATAGAATGTGAGTTTCATCCGAAAAACTCTGCCATCAAACTAAACCCATTAAAAGAAGATCAATAGGAGGAAACGTGGATTATCCAAGGGTAAAGATGTGCAATTGTGGGTCCTTGCCACGTCACGCGCACATATGGCTTGGTAGTCATATAAAAATGGGAACTGCTTTTAGCACACAGTCAAAAGGTGTTCTAAGAGTTATAGATTGGTATAAGAAAAAGCTTATAACCCGTGCAGTTGTGGATAGTCTTTGTAGACAAATCTGTCTATTGAACTTGCCAAAGAGCACGAGAAAAGATATAAGATTCAATCACTAAACCGCCTATGCGGTTTTTTTAATTGCAATGAACTGGTATAATACAATTATTATAAATAATTTATTTAATCTATGAAAAATGAAGGAAAGATTTTGTGTATCGTGCTAACTTTTTTTGGCACAATTTTATTGCTCGTAGTAATACTGTTTGCATATCTGTGGATTAAGAATCCATTTGGTATAAAGGACACTCTTTTTAAAAGTTCGGCAGAAAAAATAGGCAGTACGAGTCAGACATACGATCACCCCGGCTTAACCGATTCACAAGAATCGTTATTAAGATCTGTTGGTATTGATCCTGCAAAATTACCGGAAAAACTTACTCCGGAGCTGGAGTCTTGCTTTATTGCAAAATTAGGAGAAAAAAGAGTAAATGAGATAAAGGCTGGATCTGAAATAGGTCCTTTAGATTTATTAAAAGCAAATTCTTGTTTATAGTATGGAAAAAATTGAAAGTAAAGATAACGCTAAAATAAAAATTTTGCGTAAATTATCGCAAAAAAAATATCGGGACGAATTGGGATTATTTATTGTAGAAAATATAAAAACCATTCAGGATGCGGATTTGACTCCGAAAATGCTTTTTGGAACTAATAAAAAAATATTAGAAAAATTAAAATCCGATGAAAAATATTTAATAAACGAGGAGGTAAATAAGTCGTTTTCCAGTCTTGACACTCCATCCGGTATTGTTGCGTTATATAAGAAAGAAGAAAAGAAGATATCATATTCTTCCAGAGTTGTTTATTTAAATGGGATAAATGATCCGGGGAATCTTGGCACAATTTTTCGAACCGCCCTTGCTTTTGATTTTAACCATATTGTAGTTGATGAAAAGTGCGCGGATATTTATAACCCAAAAACCATACAGGCGGGAAAGGATGCTATTTTTAAACTCAGCATAACGCATGATAAAAATTTAAAAATTTTGAAAGAGATTAAAGAGAAAATGAATATTATTTCTACTCGACTTGAGGCCGGAAAGAGTCCGGAAAAGTTTAGAAATAAAAAAATATGTCTAGTTTTGGGAAGTGAGGCGCATGGTGTGGATAGGTCAATACAAAAATTATCAAATGATTTTATAAAGATAAAAATTTCTAAAGAGATGGAATCGCTAAATGTCGCAATAGTCGCAGGAATAATACTTTACTCAATATAAAAATACCCCCGACAATCGGGGGTATTTTTATTTAATATTCGTACGCGCCTCTATCTGGCGCCGATCCAGATGGCCGTGCTTTTCCGGTAAAATCCGGACTAGTAAGCCCTGCCCAAGTATAACCGGAATTAATTGCCGGGCTTGTGCTTTGTAAACTTAGATTAAAGTCATCTGTTGCAACTTTAGTAAATTGTGGATTTTGGCATAAATCATTACTGCCTGCCGGACAAACCGAAGCTTGGTCTTTAACGTTATAAATAATAGAATAACTGTTATTAAAACTTATACTATTTGTATTTGTCCAAATTAAGCAGGTTTGATCTCCACCGCTATAATCTTTGCTTCCATAAAATATGTTATTAATGGAATTGACTGCTTGAGGAGTGTTGACTGATGATTCTGCGATTATTAGGCAGTCGCCTTCGCCATACACACTATTATTATAGAGGTTCATTTGGCTATTACCTTCAAATGTAAGGGCAATGGCGCTTCCGCCCGATCGGCATTCGTCTACATTGTAGGTAAATGGCTTTCCGTCAAAATACCCACAATTACTTATTGCGACACTATCGGTAACGATAGAATTTCCTGCTACTTTGATTTGGTCGCCGGCATTCCCTTCCGCGATTGTCCGTTTTATTGTGATAGTTCCGTCCCTGTGGTATAGGAGGTCAAGACCATCAGAAGTATTGTGAGAAAATGAAGAATCTTCAATAATCCAATTTGCATTTGTTTGGCCTGTTCCTAACCCATCGCCATATCCGCCGGCAGTTTGTGACCAACAGCCAATCGGCTGGTCTCCGGGATAAGTTTCTCCACATCCGTTCCAGTTTACGTTTACATTTTTAAAGGCAATGGTGCCGGAGTTGCTGTCAGTACCTTCTATATCCCCATCCCAGCCAGCCCAGCCATTTGCCACAATATCAACATTTTCCAATGTCCAGTCCGTTAGACGCCCTGCGTTGATTCCGTTAACCGCAAGCCCATGAATATTTAAGTTTTTTAATAAAACATTAGAAGAGTCTGATGCCAGAATACCGGTTGCCGCCCAAGGTCCGTATGGATAATCATCACGCTCGCACTCTAATGATCCTGTGTGGTCTTCTACGCATTGGCTATGGTCTGTAATTTCAAGACACTGAATTTCGACATTGCTTCTTTTTCTTAAATCAACGATTCCCCAAGGGCGCTCTACTCCAAAAAATTCTGGTTTAGTAGCGCATCCTGTATTCCAGTTTTGTCCCAAAATACGGGTTGGTTGACTGACTGTTCCTGAAGGTATAGGAAGCATCATACAATCATATGGATAGTCGGTATCACAATTATCATCGCCTGGCGCGCCATATCCCATCATATATGAACCATCTGCTATAACTAGAGTATCTCCTCCGTTAATACGTTTTGTTCCATTTGGCGGAAGCGCTATAAATGGATGGCTCCATGCGCAAGCTTGGCCTGTGCCACTGCCAGAATATGCAACATTCGCCAGTCCTGTGCACTGCGTTGTATTTCCGCCGTTGGTTCTTATGTAGTACGTTGTGCCATATTCGCTGACAATCGGCTCTGGTTCTGGAGTTACTTCTGGCTCTGGAGTTACTTCTGGCTCTGGTTCTGGAGTTATCTCTGGTTCTGGAGTTATCTCTGGTTCTGGAGTTGGAGTAGGTGATGGAGAAGGGCTCGGCGATGGAGATGGGCTTGGTGATGGAGAAGGGCTCGGCGATGGAGATGGGCTTGGTGATGGAGTCGGGGTTGGATTAGCATTCCCGCTATTCATAATTTTTTTTGCATTTTTATTTGTATTAACAAAAGTAAATTGTGACATTATGGTCGCAGGGCTATAGCTATTTTTTGTTTCTATATTGGCGCCAATTTCATAATTTATAAAAAAAGCGGTTGGGATATCAATTATTTTTTTATTCCAATCAACCCCATACAACTCTTTTGCAAGCGCTTCAGTCTTAACCCAGCGCAGTTTTCCGTCATCGCCGATAGCATAGACTTTTGGATCGGTTTGTATTTTTAACATTTTTGCTCCCGGTCTGCAGTTCATACTTCCCTTAAAAGGGATTGTTGCCAATTCCGCATCAGAGATAGTGATGACATTCAAAAAGTTGTTATACCAAGTTTTAAATGTCGCTTCGTTTGGAAAGGCATACCTTCCACCGTCAGTTGCATAATAATATATTGCTGAACTACTGCCTTTTATGAGTGAACCGGCAGTTAGATTCGATGTGGTCGCTTTTATTCCGATAGGAAGAAGCAACAATAATGAAACAAGCAACAAAAGATTGACTTTTTTCATATAAATTCTTATTAATGACCAGAGATATGCCCAGCCCCGCTTTTATATAAAATTGGCGTTGGGTATATTTCTAGAGTTAGTGTTTTTATTAAATTTTTAAAAGTATGTTTATTATACTATAATTGTATCATATGTTGTATTTTTTAATAATCACTTCAATTTTATTGTTTTCATCCGGAATTGCCGGTTTTTTAGCTGCACCATATGTTCCGACCAGAAAAAAAGACGTAGAGCGTTTTTTAGAGTTGGCACAGGTAGAAAAAGGGGATATTATTTATGATTTAGGATGTGGAGATGGAAGAATATTGAAAGCGGCAAAGAAAAAAGGCGCAAGAGCTATTGGTTACGAATTTTCAATTCTAAATTATATTTTTTGTAGATTACGTGGGATTGAAATGAGATTTAAAAATTTTTTTAAAGCTGACTTTAAAGATGCGGATATTGTCTATATGTTTTTATCGGCAAAAGCGCATAATAAAATGGGCAAAATTTTACATAGTCAAATGAAAAAAGGAAGCAGGATAATTTGTTACGTTTGGCCAATAGCTAGTTTTAGTCCTGAAAAAATAGATAAAATTCCAGGCCGATCTAACTTATATTTATATAGAGTTTAGTTTTGTGGTATACTATAATTAGTAATTAATAATTTGTAATTCGTAATTGATAATTGATTTATGTACGCATATTTTAATTTTCGCACAATGTTAAGGTTTTTAGGAATTTTTATTGCTACACTTATTTTAGTTTCTATAGTTCCTTCTTTTACTGATGCAATTACTATAACTTATATTTCTCCAATTCCGGTAGCTACCATTTTTGCAATCGTAATCGCTTTTTATATTAGCAATGCAATAACAAGAATGGAAAATATCCAAACAAACGTCGCTGTGGAGCTTAGCCGTTCGCGCAGAGCATATCATTTGGCAAATGGCTTCACTTCGTCTCAGGACCTTAAGAAGTGGGGAAAAGAATTGCAGGACTTGGTTATTGAATATTTACAGAGTTTCGGAGGTCATGATTTTGGTGAATACAATAAAAGCAGTAAAGAATTTCGCGAAATTACATACCATATCTATAAAATGGATCCAAAGTTATTAAAAACGCCAAAAGAAATTGCGATTTATGAAGAATTATTAACAACAACGCGAGAATGGGCGATGGTTCGCCAAAATATAAGCGAAAGAAAAAAACAGCGAATATCTCTTTATAGCTGGGTGATACTTTGGTCAATTTCGGCAATACTCATCTTATTTTTAATGCTTTTGCGAACTCAGGATATTTTTAGCACCAGGATTGTCGCAGGGCTTTCTATTGTTGCTGTTTTATTTACTCTGGATTTATTATGGGAAATAAACAATTTAAGCAAGCCGGAGCGCAGAATTTTTGCGCGTAAATATTTATTTAATGTTGACAAGTTAAAAGTAAATTTGCCGGATGAAGGATTGGTAAATAAAAAAAACACCAAGATAAGAAATTAAGAAATCAGGAAAAAAATAAAGCGACATCATTTTTTTAAAAAAAGAAGCCCGCTCTTGTGAGTGGGCTTTGGTTTTTGTGGGTTTGGCTTTTGGATTGGCTTTGGTGGGAAAGAACGAGGGGATTTTTGGAAAATTTTTGGGGTACGCAGGACTTGTGTTAGCGCCCGGACTTCTTTTGGCTTCCGTAAGAGGCTTGCCGATTTTTTTTCTTTATCGGGCAAGAAGCTCTTACCTGCGTGGCGCTTAAATACAATCTCGTCCAACCATGATAGGTCTCCTTTGTGTGAGCGATCACCGCGACTCGGTAGGCGACGACCATATCGTCTATTGCGATGAATCCAGCCAGATGACAGTGTTTGCGCCGGGGTCTAGCAGTTGTTACCCCAATTTCTATGCTATCGGCGCTTAAATATCCTTCAGCTTCATCACTCCTTTTGCTCGAGGCCTCTCATTTTCTACCACAGGGATAATTGTA
>PFCS01000030.1:21575-21838 GCA_002772895.1 Parcubacteria group bacterium CG10_big_fil_rev_8_21_14_0_10_36_14
TTTTGCTTATTTTAGATAAAAAAACCCCGATATAAATATCGGGGGAGCTGCAAAATTTGTGGAGTTTGCGCTAAACTAGCAAGGCGTCTCTTCAGAGTCGTGAGTCACGTCTCTGCCTCCTTTTTGCTTATTAATGTTGATGCGGGTTGATGGGTCAGGGGGTTCGCAAAGTAGCGCGTACCTCCTTCGAGTGGTATTATTACCACCGACAATATGTAATGTATCACAAAAATAGAATTTTGTCAACTTAATATATAAACATA
>PFCS01000031.1 GCA_002772895.1 Parcubacteria group bacterium CG10_big_fil_rev_8_21_14_0_10_36_14
ATATTGGAAAATCACGAACTCTATGCATGAGCTGGAAAATATAGAAGTAAAAGGAACGTTGCCTCAAGGAGTTGTTTTTAGTAGCGCTAGCGCAAATGCTGGAAATATCAATCTTGACTCAACGCTAAAAAATATTATTTGGTCTCTTAATAGGATGCCTACTTCAGTGAATGAAGTTTCTGCTGAGTTTGAGCTTTCTATTACTCCGAGCGCAGAAAATGTCGGACATGTTGCTGCTCTTTTGGAGGGAATTGAGCTTTCTGCAAAAGATAGATCTACAGGAGGGCTGATAATTATAAAGCAAGGAGATGAAACGACTTCGCTCCCGGATGATCCTTATGTAACAAAAGGTGAGATAGAAGAATAATTTATACTTTTATTAGGATTAAAAGAAGACCCGAAAGGGTCTTTTATTTTAGGAATAGAATTACATAGAAAGCGATTGTGCAGAAAAAGCCAATAACACAACTAAAAGAAAGTTTTGGGATCAGTTGTAAAAGAGGCCAGGCAAGCGCGACGGCTCCTGTTAATATCAGATATAGCGGAGAAGATTTTTCAATTACGATGCAATATGAAATTGCGAAAAAAATCCATCCTATAATGGGCAATACTAATACAATCGGAATAAAAGCCAATGAACCTGAAGCGCTATTTTTTTCCGAAACGACATGATGATAGAGCTGAAATGTCATTAGATAACAAAATATTGATAATACGCCTGTTATTGCGACCGCGATAGTCATTCAAGCCTCCTTTAGATAATGGTTGTGCTGAGATAGATAAGAGAAACACCAAGAGCAATAAAGGCAACCGCAAAAATATACCAATATTTTTCTGCTTTTTTCTTCAAAGCATCCACAAATTCTTCTTTGTTTTTTTTCATTTTAAAGAGCTCCTTCTCCTGTTGACATTGGAAGAGGAAGTATCTCTTTCAATGTGGTTATGGTAACATAATTATTCTTTGTCGTCAAGCCAAGTATCTTAGTCTGCGGAGAACCAAACTCGGAGATTATTTGTCGACAATGCCCACAAGGCGCGCCACCATTACGCGAGACAAAAATAAGCAGTTTTATTTTTCTATCTTTTTTTGGCATTCGCATTATTGCATTTTGTTCGGCATGAACTGATTGATTAAAGCTTACGGTTTCTACATTCCAGCCAATATAAATATTGTTACCCTCGGATAGAGCCACTGCGCCAACCGGATAATGTGAATATGGACAATAAGACTCTTCTTGCGCTTCAAGGGCGCGTTGTATTAAATTTTGATATTCTTGTGAAAGCTCTTCTAATCTTTTAGTATCTGGCATATTGTTAATCTGTTATTGCGAATCCGAAGGGCGTGGCAATCTTTTTTTGACTAGATTGCTTCGCTTCGCTCACAATGACGACGAAAAGGTAGCGAGGATTAATTTTACATTTATCCTTCTCCTCTCGCTTTTATATATTTGTAAGTTTTATATATCAATTGATTAAATGGAAAATCAAATGTTCCGGGTGCGCAGATTTCGTTTCCGCCAAATCCTTTTTTAAAACGAGTTATTCCCGGCCATTTTTTTTCATCCGCTCCCCACCAATCATAATATTCCATCTCATTATTTTTTGCATATTTTATAATTTCCCAATGAAGGAGAGATGGAGCCATTACTTTTTTGTGCTCTGCTGATGATCCGCCATGCAAATATGTTGCCGTATCCTGATAAAAATTTATTATTGCACCGGCAATCGGTTCGCTATTATAATAGGCGATAAAAAGGTCATTGAATGCCAGTAATTTTTTATACCTTACTTTGCTAAATAATTTTATGCCTTGTCTTTCCCCAGTTTCTTTTAATAATCTGTAAAATTCTTCAAATTTTAAATTATTTTTTTCGCATCTCTCAACCTTCACATTATTTTTTTCTGCAAGCCGGATATTATATCTGGTTTTTTGTTTCATTCCAGCGAGAAGGTCGTCTTCTGTTGACGTTAAATCTAGAATTTGAGTACAGGCTGGTTGGACATCATGCGCTTTGATAAATCCAGCACTCGGCTTTTTATCTGGTTCAAAGCGGAGAAATACTGCGTATTCTTTCTTTGCAATTTTTTTTGCCTCTTCTAAAAATTTTTCTGTTATTTCATCCGGACCCTTAGGGCAATAAAGGTAGGAAATTTTAAAAAGAGGCATTTTTATTATTAGATTACCGTTGATGCGAAAAGTTTTTCTGCCAAGAAGCTGTTGAAATTTTTCCCATTCGTCAGATTGTAAAAATTGACCACTTTGCATATTTATTTTCCCAATAATTTTAAGGCGGCTTTGAGCTGGTTTTCTGTTCCTGTAACTTCTTGCGCTACATTGCGCAACGCATCTTCTGCTTCTGTTCGACTATAGCCTAAGCCAACTAGCCCACTTATAACGTCTCTACTTAGTCCTTGATTTTCTAGTATTTTATCAATCGAGCCCTTTAATTCAAGAATAATTTTTTGCGCTGTTTTTTTACCTACTCCAGAAACTCCTTCAATTAATGTTGAGCTTCCTTCTATGATTGATTTTTGTAGGTTTTCTATACCTAAGGCCAAGATATGCTGGGCCATTTTAGGGCCTACTCCGGAGATGGCCAAGAGTTTTAGAAAAAATTGCAATTCGTCCAAGGATGTAAAACCATAAAAATCGCGTTTATCTTCGCGTACGTAGTCATGTATATAAAGCGTTACTTCATTGCCCAAGCGTGTCTTATCAAGGTCATTAAAATAAATTTGATATCCAATTCCCTGATTTTCAAGAATTATAAAGTTGTTTGCTTTATAGGTTATAATGCCTTTGATTGAAATAATCATATTATTTTTCCAATCCTATCCAGACAGTATCGCCGTCCAAATTAATATCGGCGTTATTTTTTAAAGTTTTTTTACTAAAAGATATATTTTTGCTCACAGTGGAGGACATTAAATTACTCCTTTCTTTTTCTATGATGTTTTTTATTTTTTTTGATGAATCTATATAGAGCGTTATTTTATCTTTAGGTGTAAGCCCTGCTGATTTTCTTAGAGCATTTATGCCTCGGATAAGCTCGCGGACATAACCTTCCTCTTTTAATTCCTCGGTTAGTTCTATATTTAACGTAGTATTTTCTTTTTGCACCCAGCTTCCGCCTTTTGGTAACTTATCTACAGCGGTAACTTTTTTAATATTTATTTCACCGGCGATTATATTTAATAGTTCATCGTGCAATTTACAATTTATGACTTGCAGTTCGGATAATGGCTGGCGAACTTTTATTCCGGCTTCCGAACGCAGGGACAGCGCAATTTCAACAATATCGCGGGTAGCTTGCATATCTTTTATAAGAGTCGTGTCTTCTTTTGACAATTTGCCGTACTCCGGCCAGTTGGCTAGATGGACACTCTCTTCAGTACCTTTTAATTCTTGATGAAGATGCTCGGCTACGAAAGGAACAAATGGCGCACATATTTTTGCAAGCTCCAAAAGAACATAACGCAAAGTAGAAAGCGCTTCATTATTCTTTTCTTTTATTCTATCACGAGAACGGCGAACGTGCCATCCGGATAAGTCGTTTACAAAATCAACAATAGGCCGGCTTGCTTCCGCTAATTTATATTCATTCATATTTTTTTCAACCTCTTGCCCTAATTGTTTTAGCTTTACAACAATCCACTTGTCTAAAATATTCTGACTGTCAGTGTAAATCTCTTTTTTATTTCCATACATTAAATATAGTTCTAGAATATTAAATAATGCGTTTAAGAGCTTGTTATACATTTCGCGGACACCTACTTCGCTGAAATTAAGATTTTCTGCGTACATTACCGGAGATGTGGCAAGATAATAACGCATAGCGTCGGCGCCATATTTAGAAATAACTTCCATCGGATCCGGATAGTTTTGTAAGCGTTTTGACATTTTTTTACCGTCTTCTGCCAAAACAATACCATTTACAATTACATTTTTGAATGCAGGCTCACTTGTTTTTACGGGTATTGAAGGTGTTGATCCACAAGTTAAGGCAGTTGCCAAAACATGAAGAGTATAAAACCACCCTCTTGTTTGATCTTGACCTTCGGCAATGAATTCCGAAGGAAAACCTGCTTCAAATTTTTTCTTATTTTCAAACGGATAATGCATTTGTCCATAAGGCATTGAACCGGATTCAAACCAGCAATCCAAAACTTCCGGAACTTTTTTATATTCTTTAGAGCCACGTTTGATTATAATCTTATCTATTAAATGTTTATGGATGTCTGTAATTTTTTTTCCTGATAATTTTTCTAATTCTTTGACCGAACCAATGCAAATCGTATCATCATCTTCGGATTGCCATATTGGAAGAGGAGCACCCCAAAAACGATTTCGAGAAACTGCCCAATCGCGCGCGCCTTCTAGCCATTTGCCAAAACGGCCTTCTTTGATATGTTCAGGCACCCAATGTATTTTTTTATTATTTTTCAATAAATCGGATTTTAATTCCGTAACTTTTATGAACCAGCTTGATGTTGCGTAGTTTATAAGAGGGGAGTCGCACCTCCAGCAATGCGGATAACTGTGTTCATATTTTTCTTTAGAAAATATTTTATTTTCTTTTGCTAGCCATTTCAATATTTCTAAGTCGGTTTTTTGCGGATATTCTTTTGGTTTTACTTCCATTCCGGAAAAATCTTTTACGTCTTTTGTAAACTTCCCATCCATTTCAACATGTTGAACAAAGGATACACCTTCGCGCATACCTAATTCATAGTCGTCTTCACCAAAAGCAGGAGCGATATGAACAACGCCCGTTCCTTCTTCTGTTGTGACAAAGTCCGCGGGTACAATACGAAATGCTTTTTCGGTATTTTTAAAATAAGGGAAAAGCGGTTCATACTCTAAACCAATCAAAGTCGTTCCTTTTAGGTCTTTTTCTATTTTTGGTTCTTTGTCTTTTGTCACGCTTGCTACTCTATCCTTTGCAATTATATACAGGCCAGTTTCCCCTTTGATGCTTAGTACTTGATATTTAATATTTTTTCCAATGGCCAATAATACATTTCCCGGCAAGGTCCACGGCGTAGTTGTCCATGCAAGAACGAAAACATCACCTTCTAATTCTAGTTTTTTTGCATCTTTCAATTTAAATTTTGCGGTTACTGATATATCTTTCACGTCTTTATATCCTTGAGTAACTTCAAAATTTGATAAAGGAGTTTCGCATCGGGGACAAACGTGCATTGCTTTGTGCCCTTGATAGATTAAATCTTTTTTCCAAAGTTCAGAAAATACCCACCATACCGATTCCATATATTCTATATCCATTGTTTTGTAGTCGTTTTCCATATCAACCCAGCGACCAATGCGATCTATTACCCGTTTCCATTCTTCGGCATATTTTAGAACTGTTGCGTGGCAGGCATTATTGAATTTATCAATTCCATAATTTTCTATTTCTAATTTACTTTTTAAATTGAGTTTTTTTTCTATAATATTTTCAATCGGCAGTCCATGACAATCCCAACCCCATTTGCGATCTACACGAAAGCCTTTCATTGTCCAATATCTTGGGACAATGTCTTTCATTAGAGAAGCGACAATATGCCCATAATGCGGGAGTCCGGTAGCAAAAGGAGGGCCATCATAAAAAACATAAGGTCTATTTTCCGGTCTTATTTCTATAGATTTTTTAAAAATATTATTTTTCTTCCAAAAACTTAATATTTTTTCTTCATTTTTAGGGATATTTTTTGACATATTTCATTTTTTTATTATTTCTAGCCTTTTTTTATTTTAGCTTAAAATTGGATTTTTCGCAACTTAATTGACAAATTGTGAAATTTATGTTTATATAATAATAGTAGGACTTTTACAATTAGGAGATAGAATGGGCAAAATAAGATATTGTGTCAAAAACAATTTATTCTGGTTGCTATTTTTACTGATTGCTTGTTTGTTGACTGTAAGCATCTATTTTTGGGCGGAAGAAAGTATTCAGAACTCTGTTGTTACAAAAGAAAAGAGTACTACGAACAAGGGAAAAAGATTGGTAATTTTTTGTTTTGATCAGAAGCTTGTCTTTAACTGTAAAGAAAACAAGGAGAAAAATAAGGGATTTTGTTCCGACGAGTTAAAAAATACGATTCTTCAAATTTGTGAAGAAACGAAAAAAGCAGGCCTTTTCCCCTTGCATGAAACAATGATTGATTTAAACCGATTTGATGAATGCTCGCAGTTTGAAAAAGAAAAAGCCGGGTGTAGTCCGTTTTTCTTTATTGATGGTAAGATTAAAAATTTTGACGCAGGATACATTTTTTTGCCGGCTTCTCTTTCAAAAAATCAAAAAGATTTTAAGCGAGTATTGTCGCATGAAGTTGTTCATGGGCTTATGTCTCAGAAGTTGGTACAGGCAGGGCGGATTATCAGAGAGTTTTTTGCTGTTTATTATGAAGTTCAGGTTTTTGGAGGCGCAGGGCATATTGTTTGTAATAGCAGTTCGGATAACCAGCCGGCGCTTGCTACTTATGACGGCGACTATGTTTTCCCTCCGACCAAGAACGATCATTCCAAAATTTTGAGTGCTTGCCGTTATGGACAATTAGACCACTTGGCAAATGAACTGATAAGTATTGATAAAAATTTGCTTAGAGCTCTTTGGGCAAAACTGAATCAGTATAAAAAAGAACGGATTGGTCTTGCTGAATTGAAAGCATGGGTTGGCTCTCTAAATAGCGAAGCGTTGGATATTCTGAATAAATACTATCTTTTTAGAGAGAATAAAGGAAAGGCTCATATTGTAATTATTAGCGGTATTCAGCAATATTATATCTTTTTTTATCAGTCACCCAATCCAAGTAAAGAAAAGTTTTTTACAAGTGTCCCGAGCAGAATAGAAATTTTTAGAAAACATAAATTGGCTGATTTTCTGTATAGTTCCAGTATGCGTTATGTGACGGTTAATTATAGTAAAGTAAAGTCTAATGATACTGTGCGCATTACGGCAAGAATAAATAATAAAATTCGTATTCGTAAAATTTACGTTCCTTAACTCCGATTATATCGGAGTTTTTTATTATAGCTGGATTTGATATACTAAAGATATAATTATTTTCTATATTTTTTATGATTTATTTAGGATCAGATCATGCTGGTTTCAAACTGAAGCAGGCAATAAAAAGATATTTATCAAACCATGGATATGAGTATGAGGATTTAGGTAATTTAAAGTTGGATGAAAAAGACGATTATCCGGATTTTGGCGCGAGAGTGGCGCAAGGAGTGGCAATAAATCCAAAAAAGAATAAAGGCATTTTGGTTTGCGGAAGCGCCGAAGGTATGGGGATGGTGGCAAATAAATTTAAAGGCGCGCGCGCGGCAGTTGTTTATGACAAGGAGTCTGCAAAATTATCGCGAGAACATAATGACGCAAACGTGCTATCAATTTCCGGTTGGAAATTATCTGAACAAAAAGTGCGCGCGATTGTTAAAGAATTTTTAGAAACAAAATTTAGCGGAGAAAAAAGGCATAAGAGGAGATTGGAAAAAATTAGAAAAATAGAAAAAGTAAATTTTAGATAATATCAAGATAATTTTTAGTTGATTTAACTTATCAAAATACGTTTAAAACAGCGTATCCACCCTCTGTCATCCCGCACGAAGCGATAGCGAAGATGCGGGATCTTGATAAAATAGCAAAAAGACCTAAAATACGTGGAAAAGCGTGTTTTTTGTTTACTTTTTTAGCTAAATTTAGCTAAAATATAAATAATCAAGTTAACAATGCACCACTTTGTTAATTACTTCGTTAGGAGATAAGTAGTTTAAACACCTTCTTGGTCGGTT
>PFCS01000032.1 GCA_002772895.1 Parcubacteria group bacterium CG10_big_fil_rev_8_21_14_0_10_36_14
TCTGAGTTTTTATGTCTTTAACTAGAAAAATCGCCCACAATACACTTTATCAAATAATCGGCCGTGGAGGAGCCGGTATTTTAGCTGTAGTCGGAATCGGCTTTATAATGCGCTATTTGGGGCGAGAAGGTTTTGGAATTTATACCACTATTACTGCTTTTTTAATGTTTTTCGGGATTATTGCTAATTTTGGGCTAACAACTATCACTGTTCAGATGATTTCAGAACGCGATAATGGAATTGATAAAATTTTCAATAATATTTTTACTTTGCGTCTTTTCTCCTCAATTATTCTATTAGGTCTAGCGCCAATCGCTTCTCTCTTTTTTCCCTATCCTACTATTATTAAGGTGGGTATTGCTATTACGAGTTTGGCATTTTTATTTCAGATGCTCACAGAAACTATTATTGGCATTTTTCAAAAACATTTGCAGATGTATAAACCGGCGATGGCAGAGTTTATATCCAGAATTATTTTTGTCGGGCTTATCGCGCTTTTTGTCTATTTGGAATATGGCATCCTATCAATGATGGTTGTTTTGAATATTGCAAACTTTATCTGGTTTGTTATAACTTTTTATTATGCGAGACGTTTAATAAAAATACGCCTTGCTTTTGACTGGGATATTTGGCATGAAGTTTTGCGGAGGTCCTGGCCAATCGGTCTTTCTATTATTTTAAATTTAATTTATTTGAAAACTGATATTTTAATTCTTTCCGTTTTAAAAAGCCAGGAAGCAGTTGGTCTTTATGGCGCGCCATATAAATTGATTGATGCTATCACAACTTTTGCTATGATGTTTATGGGATTAATTTTACCCCTTATGGCAGCAAGTTGGGCAAAACAAAATACCGAACGATTTAAAAAAATATTCCAAAAAACTTTTAACGGACTCATCTTGGTTGTTGTGCCAATGGTTGTCGGAACATATTTTATTGGAGAAAAAATAATGGTAATATACGCCGGGCAAGAGTTTGCGATTTCAGGAAAAGTATTAAGCATTTTAGTTTTAGGAGCTGGCGCCTTATTTATAGGTTCGCTTTTTGCGCACACAATCGTTGCCTTAAATAAACAAAAAATGATAATCTGGGGTTATGCGGTAGATGCCGGCATATCTCTGATTTTATATTTTATTTTTATTCCAAAATATTCGTATATCGGCGCGGCATGGGTGACTGTTTTCTCTGAAACACTGATTGCCTTTATCAGCTTATGGGTGATTTATCGCGTAACCGGTATTATGCCTCGCTTTATAAAAATATTTTTTAAATCTCTTTTAGCTGTTATACCAATGGGTTTGGCACTATATTATCTACAAAATTTACACGTTATATTTTTAATAGCTATCGCAGTAATAATTTACGGAATATTTATTGTTCTGTTTGGAGGTATTACGACAAAAGATATAAAAGAAGTTGTTAAATTAAAAACTTAGTTTATGTTATGTTTTGCCATTGTCATATTTTTTATTTTTATATTTTTAACTTATAAAAATTCGCTTTTAGCATTATTTGCATTTTCCGCGCTTATTCCAACATATCTTTTACGTTTTGATATTTCGGGTTTGCCGAGTACAATTTTAGAAATAATAATCTGGGCGATATTCTTTGGCTGGATAATATTTCATAGAGATTTTAAATTATTAAAATCACGTCTTACAAAAATAGGATGGCCTTTGGCGCTATTTTTTATTGCCTCAATAATTGCAATCTTTGTTTCTCCGGAAAAAATTTCTGCATTGGGAGTTTGGCGAGCATATTTTTTAGAAAGCATTCTTATCTTCCTATTGTTATTGGCAATAATAAAAGATAAAAATGATTTTAAAAAATTAATCTTCGGGCTTTCTATCCCTGCTTTGTATATATCTATATACGCAATAGCGCAAAAGTTTTTTGGAGCGCCAATCCCTTACCCATGGCAAAGTGAATTGCGCGTTACTTCAATTTTTGAATATCCGAATGCAGTAGGACTATTTTTAGCGCCAATTATTATCTTATTTATTTATCAAATAATAAATAACAAAAAAATATTGATTACTGGCTATTGGTTGTCAATTACCATATTATCACTTTTAACAATAATACTCGCCAAGTCTGATGGAGCGATATTTTCTGTAATGGGCGCAGGAGTTCTATTTATTCTTTTAAATTTATTTTTCAATAAAAAATACAAAAGTGGGGTCGTCGTTTTGTTACTCGTATTAATAGCCGGCGGCTTGCTCTTTAGTCTTCTGGAAATGGCACAAGAAAAAATAATGCTACAGGACTGGTCTGGGTTTGTCCGCTTAACAATTTGGGGCGAAACATGGAATATGCTTCGTAATAATTGGTTTTTTGGCGCCGGGCTTGCCGGATACCAAACAGCAATCATCCCATTTCATGAATCACGCGATTGGATGGAAATATTTTTATACCCACACAATATAATTTTAAATTTTTGGTCTGAAATGGGGCTTATCGGCTTAGCATCATTTATCTGGCTACTTGAAAAATTCGGCAAAGTGTGCTATGCTGTTCTAAAACGAGATAAACTTTTTACGATTACCACGATATGCGCAATGTCAGCATTACTTATTCACGGACTGGTTGATGTTCCATATTTCAAAAATGATTTATCCGTTCTGTTTTGGATGATTTATTCAATACCAATTATTATGGAGAG
>PFCS01000033.1 GCA_002772895.1 Parcubacteria group bacterium CG10_big_fil_rev_8_21_14_0_10_36_14
GTATCTGCTGAAGTCGGAACATCAAAACCAATAGCCTCAGCTGTTGTTTTAATTTCTGTACCGCATTCTTTGCCTTCCGGACAGTTTGGGTCGCTACCGCCAGAGACCTCTTCTCCATCCAGCCTTCCATCGGAATCTGAATCTTCGAGATAAGGACTGGTTTCGTAAACATAAAGCTCGTCATAGTCAGATAAGCCATCTTTATCGGTATCTTTACTTTGAAGTTCAAAAAATAAATTATTTGATGAAGTGTTTTGTGATGCCTGTCCCGGCTTTAGCAAAAATGGCTTTTTTATATTATGCCCCAAGTTCCATGCGCCAAAAATCAATGCCAAAACACCGGCGCAAGCCAGCACTATAATGCCTGTCCTCTCTGTATGGGGCATATCTTATATATCTACCTTATTGGCGACGTAGGGCGAGTGAAATGAAAAAAGTAATCTTTTTCATTTCCGAGCCGAGAAGCCAACAAAGGGTAAGTGCTCCGTTCGTCAGCTAACGAACTGCAACGATAATGTCCAGGGCTTGCCCTGAGGTTAATACCCTTTATTATTTATATATATATTATAACATTTTTAAAACAAATTATGAACTTAAATCAAATAAAAAATCAACCCGCTTTTTGGAGTTGAAAAAATATTATAATAAAATGGCTTTTAGATAT
This sequence comes from Parcubacteria group bacterium CG10_big_fil_rev_8_21_14_0_10_36_14, assembly GCA_002772895.1. Lineage (NCBI taxonomy): Bacteria > Parcubacteria group bacterium CG10_big_fil_rev_8_21_14_0_10_36_14. The sequence goes on from PFCS01000033.1 coordinate 665, forward strand.
ATTTCAAAAACTTTTCTGCTAATTTAAGCCAATCGCTCTTGGATAATTCTTCTGCTCTAGCGTTCTCATTGATACCGCACTCCAAAAATGCCTCTCGCAATTTTTTCTTGTCTAACTTTAGTCCTGTGGATAGGTTTGAAAGAAGTTTTTTTCTTCTTTGTGAAAAACCAATCTTAGCAATCTTTAAAACCTCTTCACTATGAAGCTTCGGTATCCCTAAAGTTAGTTTTATCACCATGCTATCTATTTTTGGCGCCGGATAAAAAGAACCAGCAGATACATTGCAAACCCTTTCCGCTTTGCCATACAACTCTGCCAAAAGCGTTAGCATTCCTCTGCTCTTGCCGAGCAACTTCTCTCCCACTTCGTGCTGAACCATTATGACAATCATACTTGGCGGATTATCGCCTGACAAAAATATTCTTAAAATTCTTCCAGTAATATTGTAAGGTATGTTTGCAATTAATTTATAAGCATTTTGCGTATAGTGTTTAGTGTCCAGAGATAAGATGTCTGCATCTATTAATTCCAGATTTTTTATATTCCTAAATCTATCTTTTAATAATTCGTAAAGTTTTTTGTCTTTTTCTACAGCGATTACTTTTTTAACATTTTCTAATAATTTTTCTGTCAAAACTCCAAGACCGGGACCAATTTCTAAAACCGTGTCCTTTTTGGAAAGCTCACCTGCATTTATAATTTTTTCTGCAATTCCTTTATTAATTAAAAAATTTTGTCCGCGGAGTTTGGAAGGATGAATGTTATATTTTTGCAATATGCTTTGCATAAATTTTTGATTTCCAATTTTCAATTTTTTAAATAATTAAAATTTTATCTTTCCTTGCCTCAGGGTTATGATTCTACCCCCTTCTATCTTTATAATTGTTGATGATTTTCTTAATGGAAGTCGGCCGGCGTCCAAAACCAAATCAGGCTGATATCTTTGTTTTTCAAAACTCTTAATAATTGTTTTTAGGTCATACGGGTCGCCTTGTCCAGAAATATTTGCAGAAGTGGAAACAATGGGTTTTTTTAAGCCACGCGAAAGCGCGCGCGCAATATCATTAGAAGATACCCGAACCGCAGTACCATCTAAAACTATCGCCAACGGTCCCGGCCAATATTCTATTGCCAGCTGGCGCGCCAATTTTCCAAATTTGAAAAACCGAGCAGCCATTGCCTTATACGCGCAAATTACAGCAAATTTTTTGTCTTTCGGGCGCTGTTTTATTTTTACAATTTTTTGAATTGCTTTTTTATTTTGCCAATCGCAACCAAGTCCATAAGAGGTTTCCGTAGGATAAACGACGGCTCCGCCGGATTTTAAAATTTCTATAGCTTTTTTGATTGATTGTTTATTTATTTTTTCTATCTGCATAAAAAATTTTTAATTTCCAATTCTTAATTTTATAAATAATTTTAAATGTCTTAATTTTAAAAATTAAAAATTTAAACATTATAAAATTACTTTTTTCCCTTCTTCCATTTAAGATATTCTTCCATAAACATTACGAGCTCTCCGTCTAACACACCTTCCGCATCTTGTGTTTCATATTTCGTTCTATGATCTTTTACCATTTTATACGGGTGCAAAACATAGCTCCGAATTTGATTTCCCCACTCAGCACTGGTATAGTCGCCACGTAATTTTTGTTTTTCTTTTTCATGACGCGCTTCTTCCAATTGATGAAGCTTACTTTTCAAAACTTTCATTGCTGTTTCTTTATTCTGTGTCTGACTTCGCTCATTTTGACAGCTGACAACAATGTTGGTGGGAATATGAGTAATGCGGACGGCGGAATAAGTTGTTTGCACACCCTGCCCACCATGTCCGCCTGCTAAAAACGTATCTATCCGCAAATCTTTTGGATCAATTTTTATATCTTCCATTTCTCCCATATCGGGAATAACCTCCACAAGAGCAAAAGAAGTATGACGCATTTTTTCCGCGTCAAAAGGAGAAATGCGCACTAAACGATGAACTCCGTTTTCACTTTGTAAATACCCATAAGCATAAAGCCCGCTTATATGAAGCGTAACGCTTTTTATTCCGGTTTCATTCCCTCTGCTTTCAGAAATTATTTTAACATTAAAATTCATTTTTTCGGCAAAACGCAAATACATCCGAAGAAGCATCTCCGCCCAATCTTGCGCCTCTGTTCCGCCAGTTCCGGCATGTATCACCATAATAACATCACGTCTATCGTATTTTCCGGAAAATAATAAAAAAAATTCAAACTTATTGAATTTTTTATTCAGTTTTTCATAATTTTTTTTCAAATCATCTTCCAAAGAATTATCTCCTGCGGCTTCTGCTTCTTCTGCTAAATCCAAAGCAACACTTACATCTTCTTCCATTTCATCCCATTTTTCCGTTTCCTCTCGCAATTGACTGGTGCGTTGGCTGACATTTTTTGCGTGTTCTTGATTTTCCCAAAATTCCGGACGCTCCATTTCATATTCCAAGGCCTTTATCTCTGTTTTTAATTTTGGAATATCAAAGTAACCTCCATGTGGAGGCAACTCGTTTCTTAAGTTCTTTTAGTTGCTTTGTTATCTCCATAGACCTTTTAATCAATTACAAATTATCAATTACGAATTAAAAGTTAAATCTTAATCTTCTTTGCGTATTTGCCTAGAATGGGCATCTCCCATTGTTTGCCGTCTAACGCGTTTATTATTCCTAAAAGCGCCAAAACCGCAAGTCCAAGTCCTGCAATCATTGACAGATAGTATCCGAGAAAAGGTATCCAACTGATAAGACTTGAAAAAAAACTGGCAATTAAAACAACAAGTCCCTGTCTGGCATGAAACATAATAAACTCATTGTCGCGCTTATATAAAATCGGGATAAGAACTAAAATCCATAAATACGATACGGCTGCGAAAATCCTGTTTTTGTTTTGTGCGGGCATAGAATTAATTTTCAATTATCAATTACGAATTACTAATTGCTAATCTTAGTATAAAATTCTTTTATAAAATTAGCAAATAAAAAACCGCCTTGGCAGGCGGTTTTTTACTAAAATTTAATACATTCCCATTCCGCCGGGCATTTGAGGCATAGAGCCTTTATCATCGTCTTTTTTTGGTAAATCAGTTACTGTTGCCTCTGTTGTCAAAATCATTCCTGCGATTGACGCGGCGTTTTCCAATGCGCATCTCGTAACCTTTGTCGGATCAATAATTCCCTGAGCTACTAAATCTTCATATTCTCCGGTTCTGGCGTTATATCCAATATTTCCTTGCGCTTGCAAAACTTTGTCAGCAACAACTGCGCCATCAGCACCTGCGTTTATTGCAATTTGTTTTAATGGTTCCGCTAACGCGCTTTTCAAAATATTAAACCCGACTGCTCTGTCACCTATTAATCCAGAGTTATCCAAAACGTGGGCCGCGCGTAAAAGAGCAACGCCTCCACCCGGAACAACGCCCTCTTCAATGGCGGCTTTTGTTGCAGCAAGCGCGTCTTCAATTCTATATTTTATTTCTTTGCTTTCTGTTTCTGTTGCAGCACCTACTTTTATTACTCCGACTCCGCCGGAAAGTTTTGCCAAACGCTCTTGAAACTTTTCTTTATCAAAATCGCTTGAAGAAAGCTCCATTTCTTTTTTAATGCCAGAAATACGAGCATCTATTTTTTCGCGTTCACCAGCGCCTTCAACAATGGTTGTTGTCTCCTTTGTAGAAACAACGCGTCTTGCTCGGCCTAAATCAGAGAGCTCAACATTATCAAGCTTTAATCCCAAATCTTCGGTAATAAATTTTCCGCCAGTTAAAATCGCAATGTCTTCTAACATTGCTTTTCTGCGATCGCCAAAACCAGGAGCTTTTATCGCAAGCGTATTAAATACTCCTTTTAATTTATTTACAACCAAAGTTGCCAATGCTTCGCCTTCCAAGTCCTCGGAAATAATTACCATTTCTTTTTTTCCTGATGCCGCAACTTTTTCTAGAATAGGAACAATCTCCTGAACGGATGAAATCTTTTTATCGGTTATCAAAATATACGGATCATGAAACTCGGCTTCCATTTTTTCCGGATTGGTTATCATATATGCGGAAACATAACCCTTATCAAAACGCATACCCTTTACAACCTCATTACTGGTTCCAAAGGTTTGAGACTCTTCTACCGTGACTACACCCTCTTTTCCTACTTCTGCCATTGTCTTTGCAATAATAGCACCAATTTCTTTATCGTTAGCAGAAATGGAGGCGATTTGTTCTATTTCTGAATTGGAACTAATCGGCTTTGAAATCTTTTTTAATTCTTCAATAACAAGCTTTAAGCCCTCTTCAATTCCGATTTTAACTTCTACGGGGTTTGCGCCTGCGGCAACATTTTTAAGCCCATCTCGAACAATCGCCTGCGCAAGAACAGTTGCGGTTGTCGTACCGTCTCCGGCGACATCATTAGTTTTGGAAGCTACTTCTTTTACAAGCTCTGCGCCAATATTTTCTTGTTTATCTTCCAAATCAATTTCTTTCGCGACAGTCACGCCATCTTTTGTAATTATCGGACTACCAAACCCCCTATCTAAAACAACATTGCGTCCTTTTGGACCAAGGGTTACTTTTACTGCGTTGGCGAGTTTGTCAACACCGCGTTTGAGCGCTTGTCGCGCATCTTCATTAAATGAAATTTGTTTTGCCATATAATTTATTCAATAATAGCAAGAATATCTCGCTCGTCTAAAACCAGATATTCCTCGCCATCAACTTTAATTTCTTCCGGTGAATATTTTTTAAATAAAACTTTATTGCCGACTGCGACAGACATTGACGCGCGCTGGCCGGTTTCCAACATACGTCCCGGACCAACAGCAATAACTTCGCCCTTTTCTGAGCGTTCTTTTTCTACAGTATCCGGCAAAATAATACCACCGGCTGTTTTTTCTTCATTTTTTAAAGGTTTTACCAAAACCCTATCATTTAGAGGTTTTAACATAAACTAAACGTTAAGCTCATAAACACATTAAATATATCAAAAAAAAATATTTAATGGATTGATGTCTTAAACGAATTTAACGATTATCTTATTTTGCCACAAAAAAAAAACTTTGTCAAGTTCTTAAAGTAAAAAATATTTTTTACTAAAATTAGCTAATTTTCTTGAAAAAATGCAAGCCCAACCCAAAATAGCATCTGCCCGGGATACAGGGTCCAAAAATAGTGATCAAAGAGGCCTATTATAAAAAATAAAATGAGCGCGGAACGTAATCCGCTTTTCCATAATTTTCTCCAAATAAAAATATATAACAAAAAACCGATTGCACCCAATTCCGCCAGAACCATTAAAAAAATATTATGGGCTGGCTGACTATTTTTATAATTTGTATAGTTTCCAATTCCTGCTCCTAAGACTGGATTCATTGACCAAACTTTAATTCCCTCTTTCCAGCTTGCCAGCCGTTCAGTATTTGATTTGTTTTCCAGATAACCGATACTTTTTACGCGCGACGTTACAAAAGGCCAAAAAATAAAAGATATACTGAAAATAAAAAAAACAGAAAAAATAAAAAACTTTCTGATTTCTTTATTATCAAAATTTTTGAATACATAATATATAAAAACAACGGATAGCCCAAGCCAAGCCGAACGAC
>PFCS01000034.1:0-23142 GCA_002772895.1 Parcubacteria group bacterium CG10_big_fil_rev_8_21_14_0_10_36_14
CAATTCTTTCCAGCCAAACGGAAAATGATATTCAAAATCAATTGTTTTTTTAGAATAGTGTGATAATTCTGTTTTATCATGCTCACGAACTTTAAAGTTCTTCTTATCAATTCCCAAATCCAAAAGCCAACCCTCCATTTCTTTTTGCCATTCTTTAAAACTTTTTTGCCATGTTTCTTTTTCTATAAAATATTCTATTTCCATTTGTTCAAATTCAAGCGTGCGGAAAGTAAAATTACCCGGTGTTATCTCGTTTCTAAACGATTTTCCAACTTGCGCGATACCAAAAGGAAGCTTTGGATGCATTGTATCTACTATATTTTTAAAGTTTACAAACATTCCTTGTGCTGTTTCTCCACGCATATACACAATAGATGTATCGTGTTCAACAGGCCCGATAAATGTTTTAAATAATAAATTGAAAGCGCGAGCGTCTGTAAAATCTTTTTTTCCGCAAACAGGGCATTTTATTTTGCCTTTTTTAATAATTGCGTCCATTTCCGCTACGCTTTTTCCTTCTGTTTTGATATTTAATTGATCTTCTATAAGATGGTCGGCGCGAAGACGGGCTTTGCACGATTTGCAGTCCACAAGCGCGTCATTAAATCCGGCAACGTGTCCGGACGCTTCCCAAACTTTTGGGTTCATCAAAATCGCGGAATTTATTCCAAAAACATCAGCGCGCGATTCAACAAACCGCTTCCACCACATATTTTGGATGTTATTTTTTAGCTGTACACCAAAAGGACCATAGTCCCAAGTATTTGCTAATCCGCCATAAATCTCCGAACCGGGAAATACAAAACCTCTGCGCTTGCAAAGTGAAATAATTTTTTCCATTTTATTATCCATATTGAATATAGTATTAAGTATCAAGTATTATGTATTAAGTATAACTATTTTTAGGTTTTATTTGTAACATACTACCCATCAATATAATAAATAATCCAGTAACCAAGTACTCTGGATATCTTACAAATAACATCCCATATCTTTCACAATTTGAAGCTTCTGGCTTCGTATTACACTCCGCGGTTGATATGGTAGTAAATGGGGGTTCTATGCTTGAGGCTCTAGTAGCAATAAATCCTATATATATCGTACCCAATAATACTAAAATAATCCCGATGTTCTGAAGCGTTAAAAACCTCCTAGACCCGAATTTCTCGAAAAAGATTATTGATGCAACAACTACCGCCAAGATTATTATTAGTGGCACAATGTAATCAAAGATTTTTGTTTGCTTAAACCAAAATCCTATATTCATTTTTTCAATAAGAGACAATAGTCCCAGATAACAAAAAAGTCCAACCACGATGCCTCCTACTGAAAGACAAATTATGTCAGTTAATGATTTTTTAGTTTTTTTCTTTTTCCCCATACTAAATACTTAATACTAAATACCCGATACTTCCCCTATACCGTCATCACTTCTTTCTCTTTTTCTTCCGCCATTTCTTTTATGTTTGCATTATAATCGGAACATTTTTTATCAAGATCGTCCTGGATTTTAAATCTGCGGTCTTCGGCAATTTCTTTATCTTCTTCAGCTTTCAAAATTTCGTCTTTTATTCTTTCACGGAGCTGACGTATCTTTATGCGCGCGGCTTCTGCCTTTTCATGAGCAAGTTTTACCAACTCTTTTCGCGACTCTTCTGTAAGCGCAGGGATTGCTATACGTAAAAAGTTACCTTCATTTACAGGGTTGAGGTTCTTACCGCTGTTTCTTATGGCGCTTTCAATTTCTTTCATAAGAGATTTATCCCATGGATCAACGACGATTGTTCTGGCGTCTGGTATATTAACAGAAGCAACGCCCTTTAAGGCCATCTTTCCGCCATAAGCATCTACTATAATATTATCCACCATTGCAGCGTTTGCCCTGCCTGTGCGAAGTCCGGCTAAATCCTCCTTTAAAAAATTGGTAATTTCACTAAATTCCTCCTGATATTGAGATAAGTCCATAGATTATTATAGTCCGTGCCTTATAACCCGTAACTATTATATTACGAACTACAGGCGCGCACCACTTATTTACTAAATTGTGTTGTTCCTAAATAAAGTATATTTCCATCTTTTGGATGCACTATTAGAGCCGTTCCCACTCTACTAGTTGGCAATTTTTTTGTTACCCAGTTGCTCCCACCATCAAAAGAAGAATAAAACGTACTGGCCGTAGAATAGTATAACTCTTTTTCATCATTCGGATTGACAGCAAAGGCATAAATCCGTGTTGACCGTTCCGGCGTAAGAAGTTTTATCGCCTGCCACGTATCTCCGGCATCTTTTGATCTTGTTATTCCATATTTTGAAGTTAGATAAATATTTTTGCCGTCCATAGTCATATCTATGTCATAAATTTCATTAGAATCTCTAAAATCTTTCATATTTTCGCGTAAATCCTTCCATGTTTTACCCTTATCATTACTCCTCCAAAGACCATCATTTTGTAAAGCTACAAAAATAATATTGGAATCAGTTGGATAAATCGCAATTTTCTGAACTTTATTATTAAATCTATGAATAGTACTCCAGCTTACACCCGCATCAATGCTTTTCAATAAATCTCCCTTTGAAAGTCCGGCATACAAAATTTTGTTATCAGATGGATCTACTGCTAAAAAGCTTACATAAATATCGGCTCTTGTGTCAAAATAAGTATCATCCCAAGTTCTTGCGCAATCAGAACTCTTATATATCTTATTCTGTAAAGCGGTAAAAATAGTGCATTTATCTTTGTAATCAATAGCAACAGAATTTACGTATCCACTTCCCAAACTATCTACATATCTCCAGCTTCTTGCCCCATCCCAACTATAAAAAAGCCCATTTCCGGCAGAAGAAAGATACATCGCATTAGAATCTTGCGGATCAAAGTTGATATCATAGATATTGGTTTCATTTATATTACCGATACCTTCGGCTGTTGGCACTGTATTTGTTTGCGCCCAGATAACGCCTTTATCTCCGCTTTTGAATATTCCACCATCAGCGCCCTGACCATCAGATGGACCAATCGTTATACAACCGACACCGGTTAAAGAAACTGCCGCTAAAAAAATCGCTAAATAGATAATTTTTTTCATATAATTAAGTTTTCTAGCATTAATTGTGAGTTAATATTTTGTCTTAAAAGTTTGCGCATCTTTATAATTCTGGCGAGAAGAACGCTAAGCTGACTAATTTTTCTCTTTTCTGAAATAGCTTTTAGGGTATTAATGCTGTTTTTATGTATAATCTCATCATTAAGATTGTACTTTAACAAAAAAACATCTCTTATTATCTCTGCCCACAACTCTATTCGTTCCAAAATTAAACGTTTACTATCTTCTTTATTCTTGAAAAGCGCGGATGATGTTTTGAGTCTGCCTGACATACTACCACAAAAAAGATTATAAAACTCTTCGACTGAGTCTTTCTGGCATTGCACCCAATTTTGTGCCATCATTGTTATAGCTCTACCGGGCCTACCGCAAGAAGCGTCGGCGCATTCTTTTGCATTTTGCCCCTTATCTTTCATAAATTCTCTAATTTCTTTCTTTGGAACAAGTTTAAACTGTAAAATCACGGAACGAGAGACAATGGTTGGCAAAAGTTTTCCTACTTCTGAAGTTAAAATTAAAATCAGTGTATTTTTTGATGGTTCTTCAAGCGTTTTTAGTAACGCATTAGCAGATGCGTTATTTAGAAGCTCGGCATGATTGATTATAAGGATTTTGTATCCGCCGGAAAAGGCGCTTAGGCTAAGACGGGATATAATCCTATCTACTTCTTCTTTTTGAATATTATTTTCACCAGGCTTGGCTTCCATAAAGTCCGGATGAAGATAGAGCCGTTCTCGCTCTGTATTTAATAATTTTGAAGCAAGCCAATAAGCCGTTGTTTTCTTCCCAATGTTTTTTGGACCGCAAAAAATATAGCTATGGGCTAGCATCTTATTTTCCGTCACTTTTTCTAAAAAAGACGTTATATTTCTATTGCCCACAATGTCCATAAAATATATAAATATTGTAGCATGATATATTATATAAAAAAAGAGCCGGCTGGGGCTCTATCTTGCATAGCACTCAAAAAGCAAATTGAGCAAATCGTTCACCTCTATATCTCTTTTTGCCGACTCCTCTAAATATGCCTCCACATTCTTGTAGTCTAATAAAATCACATAGAATTAAAATTGCTCCATAAATTGCCTCTTGTTTTTCTTTATTTAAGTCATAAAAAGCATTGAGCCAATTTTGCATTTTTTGCCCTGCCAAAAAAACTTCTAGTTCTTGCCTGTCAAAATATGCGCCAAGGAACAATATTTCGTTATTCAACCGTTCATAAATATTAGGGCAACCATTAAGCTCATTGAAACAAGTAATATCGTCTGCCTCTATCATACCCAAAATATTATCTTCGGTTAACAGCACAAAAGCAAGTAATTCCTTCTTGTCTGCTCGCATCAACTCTTTTATTAAGCTTTCTGCGATTCTTAGCGTTGATGTCTCCTTGATTTTGTTCATAATTTAGCATATTATCTTAATATATACAAACTTTTATCTATGATTTTAGCAATAGACGCTTCGCGCGCAAATAAATACGAAAAAACAGGGGTAGAGTGGTACTCCTATTTTTTAATACAAGAATTCAAAAAAATAATTCCTGTGAAAACAAAAGTTATTTTATATTCCCTCTCTTCTTTACGTGAAGATTTATTACCCCTACCACAAAATTGGGAATCGCGGGTTTTGCGTTGGCCGTTTCCTTTTTGGACACTGAAACGTCTATCTTTGGAAATGTTATTCCATAAACCAGACATTCTTTTTGTTCCATCACATATTATCCCTTTTTTTTCGCCAAAAAATACTTTCACAACAATACATGATATTGGTTTTAAACGTTTTCCGGAATGTTATAGAACTTTGCAGAAAAAAATATTAGAGTTTGGAATAAAACGAGCAAAAAAAGCAAAAAAAATTTTTGCTCCGTCAGAATTTACAAAAAAAGAATTAGTTGATATCTGCAAAATACCAGAAAATAAAATTATAGTTACTCATCTGGGTTATAATGATGTTTACAAAAAAACAGAAAATAATGAGCCTTCAATTAAAAAACCATATTTGTTCTATATCGGCCGATTGGAAAAGAAAAAAAATATTGAAAATATAATTAAAGCATTTAAGCTTTTTAGCAAAGATAATCCGGACTATACATTAATATTAGCAGGAAATAAAAATCCCAAATTTAATATTCCAAAGTCTACACCCAAAATTCAAACATTGGGCTGGGTTTCTAATGAAAATGCCACAGCACTTATGGCTAATGCAGAAATATTTTTATATCCATCCTTATACGAAGGTTTCGGTATCCCTATTTTGGAAGCATTTGCCTGCGGAACACCAGTTATTACTTCAGACCGCGCGTCAATGCCTGAAATTGCCGGAGATGCCGCGCTTTTGGTAAATCCTGATAGTCCGGAAGAAATAAAAAATACGATTCTCAAAATCATAAATAATTATGCGTTAAAGAAAAGTTTGATAGAAAAAGGATATAATCAATGCAAAAAGTTTAATTGGCAAAAATGCGCGGAGAAAACATTAAATGAAATATTAAAATAAGAGCTCGTTGAGCTCTTATTTTATTGGCGACGTAGAGCAGGTGAAGTAAAAAAGTAATCTTTTTACTTCTGAGCCAAGCCTGCCTGCCGGCAGGAAGCCACGAAGGGTATAATACCTCTTATTTTTGCCAAAGAACTTGACTTGAACCTTTATTGTCCAATGTATAAATTTTTTTTACTTCGTCAGCTTTGAAAACAAGCTGACGATTATCTTCTGCAATGAAACTTAGGCATCCATCTTCTTTCAACTCCAATTTCGTTTTACTTTCGAACACCAGTATCAGCAATTCACCCATAATGGAAAGATGTTCTATAAGCGTCAGGTTGCCGATAAGTCGCGCACCCAGAGCTCTGGCCACTTCTTTCGCGTCAACTTTTGGCGCCGGTATAGAAGTATCCACTATCCTCATAGCTCTTTTTCCGGAATGTCGAACTCTCATATTTTTTTGTCTTGGCGCGTAAGGCACGCCTGGCGTACCAAACTTCAAGGCTATAAATAACCCTCTATTTTTGTGTAAAAAGAGCTCTGCAACGATTTTTTCCATTGTTTTTCCTTCCTTTCTTCGTCTGCGCTTCGCTTGACTGCGAAGGACGGGCTTTTTTACCGCGTTGCAAGAATTGAACGTTTGTATGACTCCAGATTATCCAAGGCTATTCCAGTACCTTTTACAACGCAATAAAGTGGTTCGTCCGCAACATAAGTCGGTACACCCGTTGCTTCAGAAATCAGAGTATCCAAATTACGTAATTGACTGGAACCGCCGGAAAGCATTATGCCTTTATCCATAACATCGGCAGAGAGTTCTGGTGGAGTTTCATACAAAACACGTTTTACAGTTTCTATAATGCCTCGCAATTCTTCTTGTACCGCTTCTGTAGTATCGTCTGATGTCGCTTCAATTATTCTTGGCAAGCCATTGGCCATATCTCGCCCACGTATCTCCATTACCAATTTTTCTTCCAAATACATTGCCGAACCAATATTAATTTTTATCTCTTCCGCGGTCCTTTCACCAATAGCTAGATTATACTTTTTCTTTATAAATTCTGCGATAGAATTATCAAATCTGTTTCCGCCAATCCTCTCTGATGCAGAAGTCACAATTCCACCTAAAGAAATTACTGCAGCCTCTGTTGTACCTCCGCCAATATCAACTATCATATGCCCCGAAGCGCTTCCAATTGGGATATCCGCGCCAATGGCAGCAACAATCGGCTCTTTAATAATGTATGCAGACCTTGCGCCAGCAGAAACAGCCGCATCTATAACTGCGCGCCTCTCAGTTGATGTAATCCCGCCCGGAACAGCAATCATAACTTCCGGCCTAAAAAGGCGGAAACTCCCAAGGGCTTTATTTATAAAATAACGTAGCATTGCTTCTGTAGTTTTGTAGTCAGCGATGACACCGTCTTTTAGGGGGCGCTTGGCAACAATCGTATCCGGCGTTCTGCCAAGCATATCTTTTGCTTCGCTCCCAACAGCTAATATTTTTTTATCTACTTGAGAGATAGCAACAACAGAGGGCTCATTTATAATAATCCCTCGTTTATGCACATGAACCAAAACATTGGTTGTGCCAAGATCAATTGCTATTTTTTTGACTAACATAATTTATTCTATTTTACCCTCCTCTCTTCTTTCTGTCAATTTATTCTTGAATACTTTTTGTATTCAAAAAGAGCCACTCTGGCTCTTCTGTGTTATCTACTTGCCTTATATTTCCAAAAATATTTTATCGCGCTTTTTATATGGGCGCGTGTCGCCGGATTAAATAGGCTCTTCAAAAGACCCGTATCGGCTGACTCCCTACGATGTAAATGATACATCTTAGAACTTGGTAAATACATTACTTTGTAACCCTTATCTTTTAGTCTGTGCGCTAAATCAGTATCCTCAAAATATAAAAAATACTGGTCATCAAAAAAGCCAACTTCAAAAAGAGCGCTTTTTCTAGCAATCAATGCTCCGCCCAAAAGCCAATCAACCGGACGAGCATCATTGTGGTTGTAATCTTTCATAAGATATTTATCCACTTCTCGTTTACCCCATTTTGTCTCACCCAAAAATGTCCTGCGTAGAATGGGAGTATAGGGGCGCGGAAAACGATAACAAGAATATTGCAAACTGCCGTCAGCATTTATAAGTTTCGGTCCAGCCATCCCAATATCTGTATGATTGTCCATATAATTTATTGCTGTTTCCAATGAGTTTTGTATGATGAATATGTCTGCATTAAATACAGCTACAAAACTTCCGCTAGCGTTTTTTAAACCAAGGTTGGCTCCACCGGCATAACCTAAATTTTTCTTTGACTTAATAAGTTTTACTTGACGAAATTCTTCCAAAAGCATCTCTGCGCTTCCATCAGTTGAATTATTGTCTACGACAATAATTTCAAAATCTATGGCTGGGGAAATTAGAAAAAAATGCTTTAACGACTGTTTAAGTAATTGTCTTGTATTGTAATTAATATAGATTATGGATAGAGTCATACAATATAAATATTATTCAAACCACTTTCTTATCTCTTTGGCGTCAATTTTAGTATTTTTTAAATATTTTCTTTTTTTCAATATTTTAGGCATCCCGAAAAAAGCCAGAAAATAAGCTCCAAGAATTTTCCTGTCAAACATAAGATTATACAAAAATTTACCAATCTCTCTTGTCGCTATAAATGGAGAATGGATAAGTTCGTTACTCAAAAAATCATTTTTCCAAAGTGTCCAAAAATGGTTACGCGCTGAAAGAAGTTTTATAAAGCGAGGTTTTAATTTGTGATCTTGTATTTTTTTTATTAATGATACTTTTTCGTCACCTCTTACTTTTCTATAATGATATGCGACTGCGCTTGGCTCAATTTTTATATCCCATCCCATGTTGCGCAAACGCCAGCATAAATCCACATCTTCCTTATAAGCAAAAAAATCTTCATCAAAATACTCCTTACCTTCTTTAATTGTGAATAAAGAATTTGGTCGAATACACATAAAAGCTCCACTAACAGCAAAAACGCTTTTCAAATTTACGTCGTGCCCGTCTTCCTTACCAGAACAAGAATCGATTATATTTCTTGATTTACTACATTTGATACCCAGGGAATCTATAATATTTGATTTTGATTTATTAGACAAATTATCTACCTCTTCATCAAAAATACGTAAAAGTTTTGGACCCATTATCGCAGTTTTCTTTTCCTTATATATTGATGCAATAAGTTTTTCCAGACAGTTTTCTTTTAGCACAATGTCGGGATTACAAACAACAATAAATCTATCATCAAGAGTTTTTCCATCCCAAAATTTTAAAGCCATATCAATGCCTTTGTTATGAGCGCGGCTAAATCCCAAATTGGAGCTGTTTTTTATCAGCGTAATATTTGGATGTTGCGCTATAATACTCAGTGTTTTATCCGAAGAAGCATTATCAACTATAATAATATGAAAGCCTAAAAATGTTTGGGCCTCCAATGAAATAAGCAAATCATCAATATATTCTGCGCTATTCCATGTTACGATATTAATTGTTGCGTGAAAATATCTCTGTTCCATAATTATTATATGTTTTATGATTTTGGCGTTACCCAAAAATCAAGACGTTTGCCGAGCATTGCTCTTGTTTGAGCGTCAATTGCAGGTAATGCGCCAAAAATAATTATAGTCACAGGCATAAGAATCCACTGAAAAACCATTGTAATATACGCGGTTTTTTTTGTTTCCGGCGGTTTTGGCGGAAGTAAAAAGAAAGATAACAACGCTGAGATAAAAATTCCAAGCATTGCCAATTGCATTATCCGTTCTAAGATATATGGTGAATTTTGCACAAAAACAAGTTTTTTTACACTTTCTCCGGCAACCCATAAAGGCAAACGGCCTAAAACAAAAATTAAAATCGGAGCTGTTGCCCAAGAAAACATTCCTTCCAACATATTAAACAGGTGCTTCGCTCGTTTTTTTAGCGGAGTTAACTTATCACCAGCGAAATACTTAAACATATATGGAACATTCTCAACTCCCCATGCCCAACGCCTCTGTTGTTTATACAAATTTTTTAAACTTTGCCAATAACTTTTTATCATTACCGTATTCATATAAACGGGAATATGCAAGGGTTCCACCTGATAATCGCCATGATAATGAATTAAACATTGTAAAAAAATTCTCGAATCTTCGGAAACAACATTTTTGTCCCAAAATCCTACGTCCACAAGTGCCTTGAATGGCATACTGTGCGAGGAAAACGTAACAACTCGCTCCGGATGAGCAAGCTCATTCAAAAGCCAAAAAGTCGTACCAAAAGCAACAACACGCACAATGGTACTGGAAGTCCAAATATTATTAGCATAAACAACGATCGGCTGATAAGAACGTCTGGTTTGTTTTGGATTTGTTATATATTTATATGCTAAGTAAGCAAAGTATTCCGGATGAACAACAGTATCAATATCAAACGCGGAAACAATAACCTTTTCATATTCAAAGCCTATGGCATCGATTATCTCTTTTACCTTATGTCCAGAATAATGAAGATTAGATCCTTTTCCAGGCATTTCTTCTGGTAAATTTTTGGGGTGGACTGTTATAATAAATTTATAAAAAATTTCTCCAAATTCCTCTTTTATTTTGTCGGCAATAATAGTAAAATTTTCTATATCCCGCTCTTCTCCAGCTAAAACAATAATCATTTTGTCTTTTGAATAATTGGAGTTTTTGAGATACCGAAAAGATTCTCTTACAATATCATAAGGTTCTTTATATGTAGGTAAAAATATTAAATGATAATAACTTTCATAGTTTGCCAGCTCTTTAGTTTTTGTCATCCAGTCTTGTTTTACTGTTTTTCTGCATCTTCTCCAAGAAAAAATAAGATAAAAAGAAAAATAAACAATCCTGAAAAGCCACAAAAGATCATATATAATAATGAAAACAATAACCCACAGTGGCAAAATAAAAGAAAGCACAAATAAGCCAATAAGCGCAGTCCAAACCATTATTCCCGACAACATCTCAAAAAAACGATATTTTTTATCTGTAATTTCCATAAATTGAATATCTATATTGTATCACTTTTATAGCATCTTTTAATGATAAAATCAAGACATCTCTCTTATAATTAAAATTATCAGCTAGATTGCTGATAATTTTAATTATCTAAATTATTGATGAAAACGGCTTTACCTTTTTATTTTTTCTTCTTGTTGCCTGCCCTTTTTGCCAAGGTAGCGATAAGTTTTCCTGCTTCTTCACGTCCGCCCAAACCAAAGGAGATTCCACCCGCGATTGCTATCATTGCAACAATGCCTATAAACAAAATCTGGATAAGCGACGCAGCGACATTAAGTTGTATTAGAGCGGCCATTACAGAGAAAATAATAATTGCATATTGCGCTAATCCGCCCAATAATTTTCCGTTTTTCATTTTTCCTGCAGCGACTACTTTTATGATTGTTTCGCCAATAAATCCGCCGAGAATAATACCAATAAGCGAGATCGCAACTGCAACGGCTACGTTTGGCAAATAAAGAAGAACCTGATTTAGGAAAGAAACAATTTCGGACCAGCCCATGATATCCACTGCTGTAACAAAAAATACCAAAATCAAAAACCATTTTACAATCCAAGCAAAAATATCACTCACGACAATCTTGATTCCGGCATGCTCGAACGTTTGTTCTATCTTTAATCGTTCTACTAATTTATCAATGCGTAAAAATTTTATTATTCGTCTTGTTATGCTTGCGGCTCCTGTCGCAATAAGCACACCCAAAACAAAAATTACTAATGCGCCAAAAAGTTTTGGCAAAAAATCAATCATCGAAACCCAAAGAGTTTGAAAAGATGAAGATAATATTGTTGTCCATGAAAAACCGGACATAGCGCCTCCTTTCATTTAATTTTTTATATAAATAATTATAACATAAAAATAAAAAAGGCGCATTTTATTAATACGTCTTGTCCCTTGTCACAAGATATAAAATTTATCTTTAAAAAAACCGGGTTTACTTTTCAAGTTACATTTGGAGGATACTTATAATATACCTTCGCGGTTGAGCTTGCTTTTATTTTTTTTAATTTATCCATATTTTTATCAATCTGCTTTTTCACAGGATCTCCGCTGTCTTTTATGCCTAAAACTGGCGTATTGAACAAAAAATTAAATGAGTTTGCCAGCGTCACACCTGCTCTGCTTCCTGAGAAGCTCCCTGGTCCTTCAATCGCTAATATTGCCGATATTCCTTCTTTTTTAATTTTTGATTTCTTAAAAAATGTTTTTAATTTTTCTATGATATTTTCTTGCTTGGGGATAAATTTTTCTGAAAATAAAAAATCTCCCCGTGCGTTAAAAATAATAAAGGAAGGGAAGTCTTTGTTTACTGTGTTTAGAAATAGGTAGTTTTTTTCCATATATTTAGAAAAGCGTGCTCACTTCCCTGTCATTTACAAATTCTTCTAACTCATCAATAGCAATAATTTTTTTGCTTTCTATAATAGAAAATAAAAATTTGTCTGTTAATGATTTTCTGTGCTTATATTCTTCAATTGAAAGCACTGTATATGCAATGCTTTTATTAATTTCTTTTTCAAATTTGGAGATGAGCTTCGCCAAGGCGTCACGGTTTATTTTTCCGACAAGCAGTAGATCGGTTGGTGCCTCTGTACCCAAAAGAGCGCCCGTTAATATACAAAGTTTTATATCACCAAGTTCCTTTAAGCAGTCTACGAGCTTTTTCTCTGCCAAAAGTTCTGCTTTTTTTATAAGAGAAGAAACTTCATTGAATAGGATAAAATTTTGGTTCAGTCGATAAAATATTTTTTTACTATCGCTTGTTTCCGCTTTTTCTATAATTCCCAGCTCTTCAAGATTTTGGACCTCTCTTCTTATTGCGTTTAATTGCGTATTACCAAGACGCGCCATCTCGCGAACAAAAAACTCCTTCTCTGGACTATTAAAAAATAATTTCAATAAATTAAAACGACTCTTTGAACCAAAAAGTTGTTCAAGCCCGCTAAAGCTTTTTTTACCCCCTTCTTTGCTTCCGGTTTTCTTTCGTAGCATATATTTTTATTTTATTATATAATAAGAAATATAACAAGTGGAGGGAACGCCTATCATATTTATAGGATAATTTTGGTTATTTATGAAGAAACCTTCGGGTAAAGTAACAATAAAGAACATCACGCTTGTAAAGCAACCATCAAAAAAAAGAGTATTACACCTCATGTCAACAAATGACCACGAGGGATTGGATACGGCTAATTTTGGCTATCTATTTGGCTTTTTAGATATAAACGCCGGACAAACATACAATACTGCGCTTCTTGATATTATAAATGAAGGAATGGCCCGATATTATGCGAGCGACCTTGATTTTGATACTGCTTTTGACGATATGATAAATTTTTTGAACAGACGGATAAACCAGTCTATCCCATATAAACTATCAAAAGAATCATGTAATGTAATAATCGGCGTCTTAAAAGATCGCCAAATTCTTTTCTGCGCCGGTGGCGATGTTCACGCATATCTTTTTTATTCAAAGGGTACAAAAAAAATATATCCTGACGAGTCTGCTCCGCTTGACGTAAGCAATAAGCTTTTTTCATATTCTTTAAACGGAGAAATCTTAAAAAACCAATTCTTATATTTTTGTAACACTGACTTTAATAGTGTCATCAACCCCTACCAAATGGGAACAGCAGCGGTTTCTATAGGGGTTGAAAAAATAATAGACACAATAAATGATAACCTGTTGGAACGTAAAGACGAGTCGTTTTATAGTGCCCTATTCCTCTTCTCCAATTTAGAAGAGGAGCAAAAAGAGAGTTCTTCCGAATCGCTGGAAAAACTTTTTAAAACCGAACAAGAAACGTTGGAGCACCTTTCACCATCGATTTTGAATATAATCAAGAAAAGAGGGAAAGAAAAAACCACTTTCATGATTGTCTTAAACTATATTTTTGCTTTTTCAAAACAAATTTTAAAATTCTTTAAAAAAATCATCTTATTTTTGGCTTTTATATTTTTTAATGGCTTTTTTATTGTTACTAATGTACGGGGCAAGAGAAGAGAACGACAGCTCATGATGAATAACCATATAAAATCAATTTGGCTGAAAATAACAGATTACTACAATGCTTTAACGGGCATTTCCAAAGCTGCGCTTATAAGTCTTTTTTGCATATTGCTTCTCCTGAGCGGAGCTGTAAGCTACAATCTCCATCTCCAAAAAATTAAGGAATTGAAAGTTAGCTATAAACAAAAAATAGACATGGCGAACGCCTTATACGACCAGGCAAATGCAGATGTTCTTTATCAAGAAAAAAATATAGCCGTAAAAAAATTAAAGTCGGCGCTTACAAATCTTGATGAAGTCCCGATAGAAATACACGATACGGAATTTAACACGCTTTATTTGGGTATAAAGAAACGATTATACGAAATTCAAAACATCTCTGAGATAGGCTCGCCTGTTCTTATTGCTGATTTTAGTCTAGAAGAAAATGTGAACATCTTGCCTCCTCTTTATCTTGTCGGAGGAAGAGTCGGCATTCAATCCGAATCTCAGTTGATTTCTATTGACGTTTCTAACCAAGACATAAAAAGGACAAATTTTGTTGTAAGTGGCTTACAGAATAGCTACTATTATGACTATGGGAAAAAAGATTTATATGCGCTCCAAAATCCAAAAATTATCCAAAAAGTTAATCTTAGTTCTTTTTCAAGCGAACTTGAAGAAATCGCTCTTCATGGAAACGAAACAATTAATAAATTCTCTGTCTACAATGACAGGCTTTATGCTTTGACGGATAGTCAAAAATATTTTTCAATATGGAAACATAATCCTTCCTTGGACGGCTTTGGCAAGCCGGCGCTCTGGGCAACAGCAAATATCGTAGATGGAGCAAATGTCCTATCTATGGCAATTGACGGGAATGTTTATGTTTTATTATCCAACAATGATGTATTAAAATTTTATCGTGGAAATAAAGCGGAGTGGAGCTACGATGTCGAAAGTATTGAAAATGGTGTTTCATATAAAATTATCACAACAAGTGATGAATTATCCAATATCTATCTTTTAGGCAACGATAGAGTTTCTATAATATCTAAAGGTGGCGACTTCCTAGGTCATTATCTTTTACCAACGTTAAATAATAATATGCAAAGTATCGCTATAAACGAAACAACAAAAACAATTTATCTCCTGGACGGTGAAAAAATTTACGCATTCTCTTATCAGCCATAGGCTACAAAAAAATAAACTCTGATAAATATAAAATCCCGCGGATGCGGGATTTTATATTGTATATTTTATAAAAAATTATTCCTTACTCTCTACTGCTCCTAACAATTTGTCATAGGAACCATTCTTCTCAAGCCACAAAATACTCACTACTCCCCCATTTACAGCCAAACTAGAATTTGTGGAAGCTACTACTGAATTGGAGACATTTATGTTTATTTCTTCAACATTTCCAATTTTGCTAATTTTGGCAATCTTTATATCAGTCCCGGCCGTGTAACTTATATAAAATTTTTCACCAGTCCATGCAATATCCGACCCGCTCCCCAAAGCAACCGTCTGAGGCAAACCGATTATATTTCCTTGATTGTCTAATAAAATATAATATATTGTTCCATTATCTTCCCATGTTGCGCCAAAAGTTTCTCCACTAAACGCTATGCTTGCTTTTGTTGCGCCAGAAGCAGTGCAAACTTCTTTTTCTGCACCAACAAGAGACGCATTTTTATCAACTATCGCAAATTTTATTTTATTGGTTTCTTCTTGCCAAATAACTCCAAAGTTATCTCCGGCACTTATAATCCTTGGATGAGCGTCGATTGTTTCTTCACCAAGTCTCAACTCCTCGCCAACTTTCAAACCATTTTCCATTCGTTTAAAAATAATTTTTCCTCGCGAACTGTCACTACTGGTCTTGGTATCCCACCAAACGATTCCATAAATGTCATCTTCGCCAGACCCAATATCAGGATAACGCGCTGACCCAATAGAAGAAGATGTAAAAAGTCCATCACTCAATGTATTACCCACTGAATCACGTTTTTGTAAATAAATCGCTCGTTTGTATATACTTGAATCCTCCCATAAAATATACAAAATACTACCGTTATAAACAGAAACTGCGTTATCAGAGGTTGTTAAATTGCTAGATACTCTCTGCACTACGCCTTCTAAAGTAATTGTATTGTTAACTTTTTGATATAAAACCTCACTTTGTCCATGACGATCATCATTCCATAAAGCAGTAAACCCACCATTAAAAGCTGACAATTTTGGGTTCTTATGTAAGTACAGATCACTATTTACTTCTTTTATATTCCATTTATAAGTAGCTACAGGTACAACCTGCACCGGTTCAACGGGCGCAACGCCCGTTGTTATTGGTTCTGTATCACTTGTTTTTTCTGCTGTTGGATTATAATTATCCGCGCTTCCGATATCGGCTCCAATTGTATAATTAGTGAAAAAAGCATCTGGGACATCTTCTACTTTTTTTGCCCAATCTGCACCATAAAGAGCAACCGCAATACTTTCTGTTTTTATCCAACGCAAAACTCCGTCTTTTGCTACAGCATACACCTTTGGATCTGTTTGAATCTTTATAAGTTTGACTCCTGCTCGATAAACCGCATTTCCGCCAATCTGAATTACGGCTAATTCTGAATCGGTAATCGTTTTTACACCCGTGAACCCGTCATACCATGTGTTATATGTTTTTTCATTTGGAAAAACATAACGCTTGCCGTCTGTGGCATAATAATAAACCGCCGGCAAGCTGGCCTTTATTAAATCTCCGGATTGTAAATCCGCTGCTTCCGCCTTTGAAGCTACGCAAAAAAACAAGCCAAAACAGAAAATTGATAGAAAAAGTTTTTTCATAGTTTTTTTTAAATTAATTTCTATAAATTATTATATCATTAAACAACTCCGATTAGTAAAAACTCAAAAAGAACAAAAAATAAATAAATCAGGATTAATGTAGCACCTTCCCATAATTGCAATTTTTTCTTTGTATAGGAAAAAAATACAAAGAGGCCAACAACCACAATAAAAGTGATAAAAAAAACAATAAAACTTTCATTTATTACGACATTTATCGGACTAAAAACAGCCAGTGCGCCAATAACCAAGATATTAGCCATAGCGCTCCCAATAAGATTGCCTAGCGCAAGGGTTTTTATTTTTTTTCTCCATGATTCGAAAACAACGATTATCTCCGGCAAGTTTGTACCAATTGAAAAAACAATTACACCTATCATTAATTTACTTATCCTCAATCCTTCTAATAGCGCGAGCGTAACATCAACAATAAACCTTGATAAAAAAACTATTCCAATAATACCTATGATAAAATAAACAACCGCCCATTGAGTTTTGCTATCTTTCTGTATTTTTGTATTGCGTCCTCCGCTTCGTCTTTTAAACCAATAAATAACAATAGCTATATATGTTAAAATTAAAATTACTCCTTCTAAAGAATTTATCTTGCCATCCAAAATAAAGATAAGGGGCATTATTAATAAAAATGCTACAAATAAAAGGAGCGGGGGCTCTACCCCATCTGCTATTTCTATATTTTTACGCAGGACAATGTTTAATCCCATGATAAAACCCAAAAGGATGATTATCCCTCCGGCTAAATTTCCGAAAGATATCGCCTGCACGTCCTCCAATACTGTATTTATACCAATGAAAAGCTCTGGTGTTGTTGTTAATATACCCAATATAAAACCAAGATGGATTGTTTTTATTTTGAGCTTAGCACCAAGCGCTCTTGAGCCATCTATCAAAAAATCAGCCGATTTTCCCAGCAAAATAAATAACGCAACTAACAATAAAAAATAAAATATCTGCATTAACATACAATAATTATATCATCTGCCGGATATAAAACAAAAAAATATTTACAATCTTATTTAAAAAATCAAAAACCCCCAAATTGGGGGTTTTTGCTAATAATGTAAAAAATTACATTTCAGAAGTTTCCTCTGCGGGAGTTTCCTCTGCAGGAGTTTCCTCTACAGGAACTTCCGGTTCGCTCATAGGAGCTTCAGGCGCTTCTTCGGCAGGAGCTTCTTCGCTCATGTCTGAGGCATCATCAGATGCGCCGTCATCAGCCGGCATATCGCTAGCTGGGGCTTCTGGTTCGCTCACAGGAGCTTCGCCACCCTCTACTTCGTCGAAACGAAGTTCGTTATCGCAATTGCATGAATCGCACATATTGTTATTGCGGGTTCAATTTTCCACAGATTAATTAGCTTAATCTAGCGCAAATTGAATTAATTATATCCTTTTAAAACACATTCATTATTATAGCACACTTTGACGATTTTGTCAAGTTTTCTCGTTTATTTTAATCCGAAAAAAGGTGATGCTTCGCCCCAATATGTTGGAGCTTTTCCATCCCATTTTTCTATCCAACGAAGTTGAATTAGCAATGCATTAAACTGTAGGGCCTGTGCTTCTGTTTTTATAGCCTTTGCTTTACCTTCTGCTTCAGCAACCCTTTGGTCAGCTTCAATTTTTATTCTATCCAAATCTCTTGCAGCTTTTAACTTCAATTGTTCGGCGGTTACCTTTTGTTCAATTGCGTCATTAAATGATTTAGAAAAATCGAAAGAGGTAATATTCACCTCATCTACTATTATATTATTCTGCAAAAGACGCTTGGCGAGATTATCTTTAATTTGATCTTTTACGTCTTCACGTTTAGTTATAAGCTCTTCGGCTGTAAATTTTGCCATTGTCGCCTTCACTGCTTCTTGAATAGCAGGAGCAATGATACGAGCATTAAAGCCTTGTCCCACTTCTTGCCAAATCTTGTTTACATTTTTTGGGTCAAGATGATAGTTTAAGGCAACCTGTGAGGTGACGATCTGCAAATCCTTTGATGCCGCTGTTGCCGGAACTTCATCTTTTTGTATCTTTACATCCAGCTTCACAACTTCTTGAATTAATGGAATCTTAAAATAAAGACCCTCATTAAATACTTTTTCGGTAACTGCGCCAAATTGTAAAAGTATTCCTCTTTCACCTGCGCCAACTGTACCAAAACAGCCAAATAAAATAACAAAAAATATAAAAAGACCTGCTATTATTGGCAACTTCTTTTTAAATTTCTTCAATTGCTCTATCTTATTAACATTATACATATTGTTTTCCATAAATGTGTTTGAATTAATTTTTAGCTATTTCTACCATAGCAAAAC
The DNA here is from genome assembly GCA_002772895.1 of Parcubacteria group bacterium CG10_big_fil_rev_8_21_14_0_10_36_14. NCBI lineage: Bacteria > Parcubacteria group bacterium CG10_big_fil_rev_8_21_14_0_10_36_14. The sequence goes on from PFCS01000034.1 coordinate 18,831, forward strand.
AATAGAAGATAAGCAACCCATCTCATTCTTCCACCTCCTTTCCAAAGATGAGCCTGTTTCTACCGGTAGAGAGATTGACGGGAGTTTTGGGAATATTGCTATTCCCGCTTCTTTTTGCTAAGCTATAATATATAAAAGGAGGGCGGAAAATGCTTTATAATTTCTTCTGTCCAAAATGCGGAGAAAAAGCTGATGTCTGTGTTAGCTCGCGAGTCAGATGCTGGACGCGAATCGATGTGCCATATTTTGTTTGCGTAAGATGCCGGCTCGTCTACTATGATAAGTCGCTTACCAGAGAAATCGTCAGCAGGTGGAGAAAAGGAGACCCATGCGCGAAAAGAATGCTCTTTCGCATAGCATACAGAGAAACAAAAAAGTTTTTGGAAAAAATTATCCAGTACAGAATAAAAGAAATGGGCGAAAAATATACCCGCTTCATCAAAAAACCATGCGCGGAATAATCCGCACTTTTTCTTTTTAAAAAAACAAATACATGGCTATTGACAGAACTTAAAAAATGTGTTATAGTTAAGCGTACAAACTTAAACTGATTTAAAGCTATTTATCCGCTTTTTTCAAGGGCGGTTTTAATTTTATATATGGAGATAAGAAACATCGCAATTATTGCCCATGTAGACCATGGTAAAACAACTCTGACCGATGCGTTAATGCGACAAACAGGGATGTCTGAAGCCGGAGACAGTATGGATAGCAATGTGCTAGAGCTTGAGAGAGGAATAACGATTTATTCAAAGAATACCTCTGTCTATTATAAAAATACGAAAATAAATATCGTGGATACTCCGGGACACGCTGATTTTGGTTCGGAAGTTGAACGTGTTTTGCGTTCAATTGACTCCGTGCTTTTACTTGTTGATGCCCAAGAAGGACCAATGCCTCAAACAAAGTTTGTTTTAAAAAAGTCACTTGAGTTGGGGCTGAAACCAATAGTAGTATTAAATAAAATAGACAAGCCCGCTTCAATGCCGGATATTGTGCAAGAAATGATTTATGAACTTTTTCTTAACTTAGGAGCAAGTGATGAACAGCTTGATTTTACTACAATTTATGCAATCTCCAGAGATGGAATTGCTAAAACAAGTCTTGATGATGATTCCAAAGACCTTACTCCCCTCTTGGATACAATTTTGAAAGAAGTTACGATTGCTTCGGGCGAAGAGTTACAAAACAAACCCCTAAGAATACAACCCTTCAATCTTGCATATGATAATTTTTTGGGACGTCTTGCTATTGGACGAATTTATGAAGGAAAAATAAATGATGCTTCCAGGGTAATAATAAAAGACGTAAAAGGAGAAATCCGTAAAGGAAAAATTACAAAGTTATTTACTTTTGAAGGATTAAAAAGAAAAGAAGTAAAAGAAGCCGGCGCCGGGGATATCGTGATGATAGCCGGTCTTCCTGATATATTTATTGGAGAAACTATTTGCGAAAATATAGAACAAGAGGCTTTGCCGGCTATCAACATTGATGAACCGACCATTTCATTAAATTTATTTATCAACAACTCTCCATTTGCCGGAAAAGAAGGAAAGTATGTCACCAATAGACAGATAAAAGAAAGATTGGAAAAAGAATTAGAAGTTAACGTTGGTTTAAAAATCGATTTTTCTGGAATTGACCATTATAAAATTTATGGCCGAGGAGAAATGCATATTGCGATTTTGCTGGAAAATATGCGCCGAGAAGGTTATGAAATGCAGATATCTCAACCCCATGTAATTATCAAAGAAGAAAATGGAATAAAACTTGAACCTTTTGAAGAAGTAACTATTAATGTGCCTGAAGAAATGTCCGGAACTGTTATAAAAAAACTCGGAAGCCGATGTGGAAATGTAGTTGAGATGATGCCGGAACATGGGAATATAAAAATTATTTTTGAAATGCCGACCAGAGGACTTCTTGGATATAGAAATGAATTTGTCGTTGACACAAAAGGTGAAGGTATTATTTATACCCGAGTTATCGGATTTCGCCCTTATGTTGGAAATATCAAAAAAACCGATGTCGGTTCTATGGTTTCAATGGCAACAGGAAAAGCTCTTGGCTTTTCATTATTTAATCTTCAGAATAGAGGTTCTCTTTATATTGATGCAAATACAGAGGTTTACGAAGGAATGGTTGTTGGAAATGCATCAAAAGGACATGATTTAACCGTAAATCCAACAAAAGGAAAACAACTAACAAATATGCGTGCTTCTGGGTCTGATGAATCAATCAATTTGACCCCGCCTCTAAGACTAACACTTGAAAGAGGTATGAGTATAATGAGTGATGATGAATATTTAGAAATTACTCCGAAAAACATTCGCTTAAGAAAACAATTTTTAACCGAAAACGAAAGAACGAAGGCAAATAAAAAAATTACTTCTTTATAAAAAAATGCCCATTGTGAGCATTTTTTTGTGAGTTTTATTTACACTTTTTTTTCTTTGCTTTTTCTTCAAGCATCAATCGCTTAATTTCGAGTCTTTTTGCGGTTTTGCGAGAATGTGTCTTTCTTCTCTTTCCAACCCCAGTAATTCTTTTTGCCATATAAATTTTGTATTAATTACCTTGCCTATAAAATATACTATAAATAAATACCTTTGTCAACATTATCCATTTTATTAAACCTGTATTTTTGAAAAAAGGTAACTTCCGATAATAAGTATATACATTCGTATAAGTTGGCTCACTTAGAGATTTCTTTACTAAATTATTCAAACTAAATATAATAAAGGTATATCCCCTATCAATATTAATAAATTATAAAAATATTAAAAAATACCCCCGAAACTAAACCCAAGGTTGATTTTGGAGTATAAATTAATAAAACTATATGAAAAAAAATGGAAATGGTAAATTCGAGAGAGCGGAAGAAAAAAAATAGCTCTATACTATATTAAAATGTTTGCAGATACAGCAAGGGAACCTTTTGTTATTCTTGATAGGAGTCTTGTGGTGGTTGGGGCAAATAAAGCTTTTTATGAAACTTTTAAAACCTCAAAAAATGAAACCGAGGGTAAACTTATTTATGAATTAGGAAGTAATCAATGGAATATCGATGCTCTTAAAAAATTACTAGAAGATATTTTACCAAAGAAAAAATCTTTTAATGACTATGAGGTCATTCATAATTTTCCTAATATTGGACAAAGAATAATGCTACTCAATGATAGACAATTAGACTCGACTAAACAAATTCTAGTATCCATGGAAGATGCCACCGCGAAAAGAGTTGCTCGACTTACGTTAGAAAACTATACCAAAAATCTTGAAAAAACCGTGGCATCCAAAACAAAAAATCTTACTGCTCACATTGATGAACTAAATAAAATAAATAAGCTAATGACTGGGCGAGAATTAAAAATGATAGAGCTAAAAGATGAGGTTACTATATCAAAATCCGATCAATCACCAAAAAAATAAATTAACCTAAAAAATACCCATTTCATAAGGTATTTTTTAGTTTCCTCTTATACAAGCCTCAGATTTACACCTACTATTTTTTTAACTTAAACTAAGATTCTTGTATAAATAAAATGCATTTTCTGCGTGTTTATATTTTACGGCTTACATATTTTGCATGGTCTAAACCCGTACTCTATTGCATCTTCATAGGTGTGAAAAAAGGCATTCCGTTTGGAATGCCTCATTTGGTAGGACCGCCAAGTCACTCTTACGAGTAACTTGGCGGATCGTAGGTAGGTTAGAATAGAGGAACGGCGACAGCAATCATGACGCCACCGGTAAACGACAAGCTGTCGTTTTCACCGACCTTGGTCCAGTAGCCCGCTTTCGTGAGCGTTGGACCGCAGACGGTCTGCTTATACGTAGACGGTGTCCACATGAAGTGCCCGACACCCTCGTTTGTCACCCCGAGAAACGGAGTTCCGACGAGATGAACGAATCCGAGCTTCAAGCGAAACTCAACTCCGCCGGCGAGTAGCCAGGTGGACTCCTCACCGAGAAGATCTCCAGCGTCGCCCATCCCAAGGATGGCTGGGCCGACTGCGAAGATGTCCTTCGTTGTAGACAAGGATCGCGTGAGCGAGCCTGTTGCGAGCCAACCAAGGCCGACCGAGGGGCTGACGCCGAGACCTGCCGTGAGTCGAGTGGTCCAGAGACCATTCTCTCCCATTGGCAACGCCACGGAGACGCTAGCGCCACCAGAAGGACCGTACTTGTAGGCAACAGCTCCCCATCCGACGAGCTCCAAGTTGATACGACGCTTTTCGAGCTGCCACGTCTTCTTGGTGAGTTTCTGGATCAAGCGACGATGAGACAAAAGCTTATCGCCGAGCAATCC
>PFCS01000034.1:23169-25076 GCA_002772895.1 Parcubacteria group bacterium CG10_big_fil_rev_8_21_14_0_10_36_14
GGCAAGCGCCGTGGAAGAATCCATCTTACCCTGCTTGGCGTCAGCGCCGAGATCCTGAAGCGCCTTCTCCATATCAGCGACCTGCTCCTTCAGTCGATTGATGTCCGTGATGAACTGCTCCACTCTGGACCTGTCACGACCCTCCACTTCGTTGATGGCGCGTCGAAGACGCGCGGCGCGGGCGGACAGAGCCGACAGCTTCTTCATGTCGGAAGCGCTCATCCCTTGGGTGACCGGCACGCAGACGCCATTGTTGCAGACGATCTTCGCCCGCAACTCATCACCGTATGCATTGCTCGTCACGAAAGCAACAAGCAACAGTAGTGCCACAAACATTGTTCGCTTTTCCATTGTTATCTCCTCTTTCTTCCCTTTTTCAAGGGTTGGTTGTGCCCGATTTTCCGAGCTGGATTGCGGTGATTTTTGCTCTATTCTATGTAAACGTTCAAAGAACGGCTTTAGTTACTTGCCGATAAGTATAGCATATTTTTGCCTTTTTGTCAAGTATTTTGTTTAATTTTATACTAAAATTAGCAAAATCCCCGTTTTATAACTATCAAGGAACCAGCATTTACTGTCCCACCCACAATCTGACCATACCTCCTTTACAGATAAATGTATAGTTGTTATACTTGATGTTGTGCCGTAAAACAAACCCAAAACGAGAGGAGCGGCCATGAGAAAAACACAGATTGTTCTTTTTGTAACGTTTTCTTTTTTTATGCTCTTTACATCCGATGCTATTGCTCAATATTGCGGAAACGGAATTGTGGAAACCGGCGAAGAATGTGACGGTGGAAAACTATCTTGTTCAACCGAAATCCCGGGAACGGTAGGTCCTTTTTATTGCACATCCGAATGCATTTGGTATGACGGATATTGCCGAGATGATGCTTGTGGAAACTATACCACAGACCAAGGAGAAGTTTGTGATCATTTGGTCACAACCTGCTCTTCGTTAAATCATGGAAATGGACTGGCCTTTTGCTCTTTCGATTGTGGCGGATATGACCTATCAAATTGCTCTGATTTCCAGAGCTGTGGAAATAACACAATAGAGTTCCGTGAAAAATGTGACGGCAATAGCGTTTCTTGCGCGTCTCTCGGTTACGGTCCAGGAACCGCTGACTGCAGATCTGATTGTGCGGGATTTGATGCCTCAACTTGTGAAGTAAAAATGGTAGAAATGACAATGGACGTTTACGACACTTGCACAGATAGTCTAACACCTATTTTCGAGCTCTACGATACTGACGAAAAAGATGCGTCAGTCGGTGGAGCATTCAAATTTCCAGAAACAAACACCGTATACAACTATACATTCTATTGCGTTCCCCAACATATAATTTGCTACGGCGCATGGCTAAGTAATAGCGTCTATCTTGGATGCGGTAGAGGTTGTAGCTATTATCCATATCAACTTTCCTGTTTTGAATGCGAAGAAAACGGAAGCATCAATATCACACTCCCCTGCTGGCTTTAAAAAAACCAAAGCTTCTCAAAAAGAGAAGCTTTTTTAATTGCACAAATCCGTATTAGCGAATTTATATAAAATACGCCGTGTAATTTTAATTAATTTCCTACCTATACAAAAATGGCGTCTGCAAAGCTAGACTTTGTGTATTAAAATAACGAACGCTCGGTTATTTTTTGTAAAAAATCATCTTTTTCTGAATCTGTCATTAAAACCACCTGACTTTTTTGCGATTTAAAAGGATGGAGCTTAAAGTTTAATTTATCATTTTCAAAAACTATTTCAATTGCTAATCCTTTTTGTGCTTCATCAATAATATATTGATCAAAAACAAAATTTCCTAAAGAATAAAAAATCAGCTTATTTTTATAAGTCTCTATTCCCTGTACAACGTGGGGATGATGACCAATTATCAAATCCGCGCCGTAATCAA
>PFCS01000035.1 GCA_002772895.1 Parcubacteria group bacterium CG10_big_fil_rev_8_21_14_0_10_36_14
CTTATGGATGACTGGAAGACGGATGCTGAAAATGGTGGTATAATAGAAGGAAATGAGACAATCGGCGAGGATACGTCGCTAGGTCCTATAAAAATAAATGGCGACCTAAATTTAGTTAATAACGCAACATTAACAATTGAAGGGACAGTCTACGTGACCGGCAATATTACATTTAATAATAACATAAACGTAGAACTTGCGAGTTCTTATGAAAATAAAAGCGGAATAATTATTGCCGATGGTACCATAACACTAAAAAACAATATATTATTTAGTGGCGCGGGCGATGGTAGCTATATAATATTAATCTCTGCATTAAACGATACCGTAAACGATGCTATTGTTTTATATAATTATTCTGACGCATCTATACTATACGCTCCTCATGGAATAATAAATCTGGTAAATAACGTCAGTCTCCATCAAGCGTCGGCTTATAAACTCAATCTATCAAATAATGTCGAGTTGCATTACGAGACCGGACTAACTGATATATCCTTTTCCTCAGGTCCATCAGGTGGCTGGTCAAAAATAAAAGGAACTTGGCAAATAATAGAATAAACATAAATATAACTATGCTTTTACAACCAAAAACAGTAGCTTTTGGTTTAGATATAGGGGGAGAAAGCGTAAAAATTGCTGAAATTAAACGTGCTAAAAATATCAAGGGCGAGGAATCGCTGGTTTTGACGTCTATAAATAAAGTCCCCCTTGATCATCACGCTATCTTAAATGGTGAAATAAAAAATCCCACTCTTGTAATTGAGGCTATAAAAAAATGTGTCAAAACAGCGCGTGGAAGATTTTTAAAAACAGCAGCCATAGTTTTATCAATACCGGAATCGCAATCGTATTATAAAGTAATCAAAATGCCACAAGATAAACAAGCGTGCGATATATATAAATTTTTAGAGGGTGTATTAAGTAAGCATTTTCCAATAGAAAATAATGATTTATATTTTGACTGGCAACTTTTGTCAAAAGAAGTAATGGCTGTTGCTGGTGCTTCAAAAAATATTATTGATTCTTATACAAATGTAATTGAGCAGTCTGGGTTAATTCCTGTTGCTATGGAAACAGAAAGCGCTGCAATTACAAGAGCGCTTGTAAGTAATAGTGTGAAAACAAATGCAGTTTTCATGGATCTTGGTGCAAGCCATTCTTCTATAATAGTAGTCCAAAATAACTATCCTATATTTACATTGAGTATTCCCCTTTCCGGAAATGCAATGAGTGAAGAAATATCAAGACTTCAAAAAATACCATTTGAAAAAGCGGAAGAAATAAAATTAAGCTGTGGTTTTGATATAAAAAAATGCGGACCAAAAACTCAAATAATATTAAATAATATTATTTCATCTTCAACTCAGCAAATTAAGACCGGGCTTCAATATATAGAAAAATATCTAAAATATAAACCAAAAAAAATTTATATTTGCGGGGGTGTATCTTTAACATCAAAAATCGCAGTTATACTATCTGAAAAACTTAAAGTAAAATTTAGACGCGCCAATCCTTTAATAAACATAAAAGTTGATAAAAACTTGGAGACCAAAGACATAGAGCTACTAAAATATACAACCGCTATTGGTCTAGCTATACGTGGTACAGAATAAATATTATAAATTAACTGGCATATAAGCTATGTTAAAATTAAATTTACTATCCCCGGAAAAAAAAGAACAAGTCGTTCATCAAACGGTGTTTATTTCTATCCAATTTTTTATTTCATGGGCTCTAATCGCTATCTGTGTCGCCGGAATGATTTTGCTGATTACAAAACTTATAATGCAAAATAGCTTTAACCAAGCGGTAAGTCAAAATAGTTTGGTTACTAAAGAATATGGCGAATTAAACCAAAGCGTATATTCACTAAATAAAAGGATTGACTTTCTTGCAAAAATACAAAGCCAATTTATCGTTTGGTCACCAAAAATATCACCGCTTACCAATATGGTGCCCAGTGGTATAGAATTATATGCAATCAACATCACTCATCCGACAAAAGATATACAAATAACCGGAAATGCCGAAACCCGTGACGTACTTTTGGAATTCAAACGCCAAATCGAAGAATCGTCTATGTTGAAAGATATAGTCTTACCCATAGAAAGCTTATTAGAATCTACTGATGTGGATTTTAAAATTACAGCAAAACTAGCAATATGACTTTTATACAAAAAACATTTATTTCAACCATAGTTTTATCTCTTTTTGGGGTTTCTATTTATTTTTTTATTATTCAACCCACTATTGCGGATATAAAAAATTTTAATGATAGGATCCAGATTGAACGTGTATCTTTGGAAAATAAGTATACAAGCAGAAGAAACATAAAAAATATTATCGCTGATGTATCCGAAATAAAAGAACAACTGACAGATATTGAAGATAAAATGATAATAAAAAGTGGCGAAGAGGTAGGATTTATACGCAGTTTAGAGAATATCGCTTCTCTCAATAATTTGGTACAAAAAATAAGCTTACGCCCGACTGATGAGCAAGAAATAAACCTGGCAACAAAGTACAATATAACGATTAATTTAGCTGGTGACTATATAGACACACTGAAATATTTAAGAGATATGGAAGCGTCTGATTTTTATATAATAATCTACGGCGTAAATATTACATCAAATAAAAATAATAAAACCAACGCGGCGTCTTCGGGCAACGTAAAAACTAATTTATACGGATATGTTTATTTTTCCATCTAAAAAACAAAGTAAATTTGGAATAGCAACAATACTGAACTATGTTGTTTGGACCTTTCTAGTTTTAGTGCTAATATTTTTTTCCTGGCTATTTTTATTTATTTACAGGCATATCTACGCTGTAGTTGTAGAAGAAACAGCAATCGTTAATTTAAAATCCCAGCTCGTAATAACTAAAGTCCATAAAACCCAGTTTCTTGAAACATTAAAAAGGCTGGAAGAAAAACAATCTCCGGTTATACTTTTAGATTTTTCTAAAATAAAAAATCCGTTCAAAACCCCTAAAGTCAATACGGGCCTATAACGGATTTCTTATGCTATATTTTCGATACCCTTTATTTCGGGTATTTTTTCTTTTATTGATTCAAGCACACCGGCTTTTAGGGTAATCTCTGACATAGGACAATGGACACAGGCTCCGTACAAACGAACCTTAACTATCTTTTTTTCTTCATCAAAATCAACAAATTCAATGTCTCCTCCGTGAGCTTGAATAGACGGCTTTATTTTAGATATTATTTGCTTAAGTTTTTCTTTCATATTAGCGCTTATTTTAGAATAATATTATATTTATACCATAAGTAATGTCTCTTGACAACTTTATATAAGTATGGTAATCTATAATTAACATTAATTTTCCTTAGCTTTAGCTCTAGATTTATTATACTTTTAATAAGCTAATGAAGCTAATAAGCTGATGAAGCTGACTCATGGCACATAAGAAGGCAGGAGGCTCAACTTCGTTAGGACGCGATTCGCAGTCAAAACGCTTAGGCGTAAAACTGTCTGACGGAGCATTCGCTAAAAAAGGCGCGATTATTATAAGACAACGCGGGACGAGAGTTCATCCTGGCGAAAACGTAATGCGCGGAAATGATGATACCCTTTTTGCAAGTGCGGAAGGAACCGTAAAATTCAAAACTAGAAAAAAACGGGCTTTCACCGGAAATTTGCGTCCTATAAAAATAGTAAATGTTGAACCTGTAAAATAAAAATCTCCGACAAGTCGGAGATTTTTATTTTACGATTTTATTAATTTATTCCAGCAATTCTATTGCTTTTTTTAATTGCGGATCTTCGCTCTTCTTATAATCATCTTCCGTATAGTCTACTACATAATTTGGTTCTATCCCCTCACCATCAATAGATGTGCCATTAGGTGTAAGCCAAAGAGCAATTGTTAATTTTAATGCAGACCCGTCCTTATACTCGGTGTAATCTTGTACCGAACCCTTACCAAATGTTTTTTCTCCAACTAAAATCGCTTTATTGTAATCCTTGAGAGCGCCTGCAACTATTTCTGAGCCTGAGGCTGAACCCCTATTTATAAGTACAACTGTTTTAGAATCCTTTAACCGACCCTTACCGTTAGCAGTTAAACCGGTATCCTGACCGTTATTCCGCTCATAAACCACCGGTTCATCAGGAACCCATTCTCCAGCCATAGTAACGGCTGCATCCAAATAACCGCCAGGATTATTACGTAAATCAATAATAATACCCTTGGGATTTTTTAGTATTATTTTTTTAACCATATCATCAAAATCTTTTTTTGTATCATTACCAAATTGCAAAATTTTTACATATGCAAAATCTCCTTCCATACGCCACTGCACACTTTTTATTATTATCTTACCTCTGGTGATTTCTATCTCTTTCGCGCTTGCAAAACCATTTCTGGTAATCGTTAGCTTAACTATTGTTCCGCCCTTACCTCTTATCTGATTTACGGCATAATCAAGTGCAATGCCTTCAGTATTTTTTCCATCAATCGCCAACACTTTATCTCCGGGTAAAAGTCCAGCTTTTTCCGCAGGAGAATCAGATAGTGGTGAAACGATTATCAGTTGATTGTCTTTTATACCCACCTCCGCGCCAATACCTTCAAATTCACCAGCTAAATCCTGCTTAAATTCTTCCGCAACCTTTGGAGGAAAAAATAATGTGTATGGATCACCCAATGAAGCGGCCATTCCTTGCATCGCGCCATAGAACATAGTCACTTCATCTATCGGCGCATGTACATAATCTTTTTTTATTTTCTCCCAAACCTCCCAGAACATTTTAAAATCAACTTCGTCTGTAATTAAAAAATTTGGTTCCGCATCTTTATTAACCAATTGTTTTAGCTCAAATTGTTTGCTTTTATAAAAAAATAAAAATTTTCCGGCGTATATACCAGAGGCAAAAACAACCAATAAAATAACAATACTTAAAAGAACTCCGAGATTGCGGACAAAAAAATTTTTCTTTCCGTGATAATCAATTCTAAATTTACTTTTTTGAAACATAATTATTATAAAATGATATTGCCGGCACTACTCTCTTTTTATTTTTGCTCCGAGTTTATTTAAACGTTCGTCAAACTTTTCATAGCCCCTGTCTAAATTCTCTGACCCGTCAACTATTGTAATACCTTTTGCTAAAAGTCCCGCCAAAACCAAAGTTGCTCCAGCGCGTAAATCAAGACCTTTTATTTCCATTCCCTTAAGAGCCGTCAGTCCTGTAATAAGTACACGATGTGGATCGCAAATGATTGCGTTTGCTCCCATTTTTATAAGCTCGTTAACATAACTCATCCTTCCTTCATAAAGTGGGTCGTGAATTAAACTCGTCCCATTGCATTGAGTCGCTAAAAGACCGAAAGGCGCCTGTAAGTCAGTCGGAAATCCCGGATATGGCAAGGCTTGAAGCTTAAAAGAAGAAAGAGGTTTTTTGAAAAATATTTCTACGCTATTTTTACTCAAGGTTAATCCGGCACCAATACGCTCCAAAAGTTCGTAGACCGCATCAAGATGATTGTGGTCTACTCCTCTCAATTTTAATTTACCCTTTGTAATGAGAGTGGCAACAATAAACGTTCCAGCTTCTATGCTATCCGGTATAACAGTATGTTCGCCACCAAAAAGTTTTTTCACTCCTTTTACAATAATCTTATGTCCTAAATCTTGCTTAATGTTTCCGCCTAACTTATTTAAAAAGTCTATTAAATCAATAACATGTGGCTCAATAGCTGCTGATTTTATTACTGTAATGCCCTTCGCAAGACAAGCAGCCATTATTATATTTTCTGTTGCCGTAACAGAAAACTCAGGCAAAATAATTTCTGCTCCCTTTAACTTCTGAGCGCTTAAAAAAATCTGTTTATTTTTATGTAGAACCTTTGCACCTAATTTTTGAAAACCATATAAATGAGTGTCGATTGGCCTTCTTCCTATTATGCATCCGCCGGGTTCAGGAAGAGATACTCTACCCATACGAGACAAAAGAGGGCCTAAAATTAGAATAGACGAGCGAAGCTTTTGTATCAATCCTACATCAAGCCCTCTAAGTGTAACTTTTTTAGGTAAAACCGTTACTGTATGATTTTTATATGAAATCAAAAAACCAAGCCCTTTTAATATTTGGAGCATTACCCTAACGTCGGATATGTTGGGAATGTTTTTAATGACACATCTTTCTGTTGCCAAAATACAAGCCGCTAAAATCGGCGTAGCGGCATTTTTCATTCCAGAAATTCTTATTTCTCCTTTTAATTTGTGACCCCCTTGTATAATAAGCTTTGACATATTCACTATTATTATATATAGTTGGCTATGAATAGTCAATCATAAAAACAAAATTGAAAATTTTATATGCAACGTAAATATCGTAAAATTATCTTCTTTGTCTTTGCTGTTTTTTTCATAATTAGCATACCGATAATTCTTCTTTATACCGGAGGCTACAGATACAATATAAAGAAAAATAGACTTGAAAAAACAGGTAATCTTGTAGTAAATACCAAAACCAAAGGAGTGACTCTTTATTTAAACGAAAGAAGATTTGAAAATAAAGAAGAATTTAGAATACAGAATATTTTACCCGGAGAATATTTGATAAAAATTATTAAGGAAGGATATTTTGATTGGCAAAAAAAGCTTGCCATAGAGAGCGAAATAACAACTTTCATAAAAGACGTACGGTTATTTAAACAATCCTTACCAATAAATGTTATCGATAAAAATACCAGCACTCTTTTTTATTCTCCAAATGGGAAATTTTTTATAACTGATGTATATTTACAAGAAAGCAACAACTATCAAATTATTATCTTTAATACAGAAACCGAAATATACGAAAAGCTGGCATTGTCAACTAAACCTCTTGTGGATACAGTTTGGTCCGGTGATAGCAATAAATTTGTTATAAAAACATTTTCCGATTATCAGTTATTTGATATAAATCGTGAAAAAATAGAATTACCAAAAATAACAAATATTAAAAAAATAAAGTGGGATGAAAAAAATGGAATGGTATTGTATGCGGAAAATGATAAAGGAATTTATAAAATTGATGCACTTTTTAATACTTCCAATTTATTATACCCACTTATAAAAACTATTGATGATTTTAATATTTCGGGAAATTATCTTTATATCACCGAGAGCTTTTCTTTAAAACAAATAAATCTTAAAGACAGTACGGATATCATCACCATACCCTTAGAAAGAAAAAATTATGTTATTAAAGACCTAATAAATAAAAAAATATTTTTGCTCAATCAGGGCAATAAATTACAAGTTTTTGATCTGCCCCTCAATCAGCTATCAACTCCGATTCTCATGGCTAACGCCAAAGATTTTAATTTATCCGGTAATAGCCTCCTCTATTATGATAATTTTGAGTTATGGACACATAACTTTGACGGGGGAGAAAAAACGCTTATAACGAGAATCGGGGAAAATATAAAAAAAGCCCGCTGGTTAAACGGCTCAGAATATATAATTTTCATCCTTGAAAATAAATTAGAAATTATAGAAATGGACAAGCGCGACCAAAGACAAACAATAGGAATAATAAAGTTTGACGATATCAACGATATGCTGATAACGAAAAATTTTAATATTTATTTTACTGGCCAACTGCAAAATTCAAAAGGTCTATTCAAACTGGAAATTTAACTCTTTTATATCTCTGGCGGCAAGCATATTAGCCTTTAGAAGTGACGGAAATGTTCCTGCGTCAACCCACCATCCGTTCACAATAGAAAAACGCATCGTTCCGTCCTCTATATAAAAATTATTGACATCAGTAATCTCAAGCTCTCCTCTGTCAGAGGGTTTTAGTTTTTTTATAACATCCCAAACACGGTTATCGTACAAATATAGACCCGTCACGGCATACGGACTTTTTGGTGCAAGAGGTTTTTCTTCTATTTTTATAATCTTCTCACCTTCTATTTCCGGTACTCCAAAACGCTCTGGGTCATCCACTCTCTTCAAGAAAACTCTGGCGCCATCTCCTTCTTTTTCAAATTTTTTAATTTCTTCTTTAAAGCAATCCTGATAGATGTTGTCTCCTAAAATCGCAGCTATTTTCTTATTATCGGCAAAATCTTCCGCAAGACCAAGGGCTTCCGCAATACCCCCTGGCTTGTCCTGAATAGTATAAGAAAGATTAAGCCCCAACTCTTTGCCAGAACCTAAAAGTTCTAAAAACTGTCCGGCGTGCCCTGTACCAGAAATTATTAAAATATCTTTTATGCCGGCAGAAGCTAAAATATATAAAGGATAAAAAATAATCGGATATTTCCAAACCGGTAAAAGAGATTTATTCACTACTTTGGTAAGCGGCATCAGACGAGAGCCTGTTCCGCCAGCGATAATAACACCCTTCATATTAGGTAAGTTATTTTTATTAATTTAGGATAGATAATTAATTAATGCTTCTTTCCAATCACGCGCTTCTGGAAGTTTGGTATTTAACAATACTGAGTATTCTGGTCGTTTCGCAGGGCGCGGAAACTTGTCTCCAGAAACAGGAATAGCCTTTACATCAATTTTCTTTTGTTTAAATATCTCGCAAGCAAATCCATACCAGGTGCATCGTCCGCTATTCGCTGAGTGATATATCCCAAATGGCTGTTTAGTTTCTACTATATACTTTGTTCTTTCTGCTAAATCCGGCGCATAAGTCGGAGAACTCAATTCTTCGTTAATAACTTCAATTTCATTTTTTGATTTTGCCAAATCAAGCATTACTTCAACAAAACTCTTTTTAACCGATAAGCCAGCGCCAATTTTTCCAAAAAGACGCGATAATCGGATAATATAATACTTATCTGTGTTCTTGGCTGTTTCTATCTCTCCTAAAAGCTTTGATGCACCATATACGCTTATTGGTTTTGGGATATCATTTTCTTTATATCCTTCTTTTTTTTCCCCGTCAAAAATATAGTCAGTGGAATAGTGGACAAATATTGCGTCTATTTTTTTACAAGCTCCTGCAATAAATCCTGTCGCATATCCGTTTAATAATACCGCTCGTTGCTTTTCTTCCTCTGCCTTATCTACATTATTATATGCCGCCGCATTTATTACAATATCCGGTAATAATTGACTAATTTTTTTTTCAACCTGATGCTTGTTTGTTATATCCAATTCTTCAAAATCCCATGCAAAAATTTCCGCGCCTAAAAACGCAAACTTTAGCTCTTGCCCCAACATTCCTTTTGCGCCTAAAATTAAAATCTTCATATTAATCATATAATAAGCATAAAATACAAAAATGTCAATTAAAAAACTCCGGAATGCCGGAGTTATATTTTTACGCCTAATGACCTTAGATGATCTTCAAGTACTTCAAAATCATTTTCATAGTAATGAACCCTTAGCTTACACATTACTGCGGCCAAAACATTTACATATCTGTCATCAATAAAGAAAACTCTGCTTGGAGGTAAATTAGCCGCCTGTATAGCTCTTTCAAAAATCACGCCATCTCCGTCTGATTTCATAACACCATACTCAAAAGAAAATAGAGTTATATCAAACTGCTCGCGCGACATCATCTGCCAGAATCTGTCATGGTGCACAATACAAAGATCAGAGATTATGCCCGTTCTTATGCCTTGGGCTCTGAGAGCCTTTATCAATCTCACGAACCTATCATCAAGTCCAAGCATCATTTGCCAAATCTTTATGAATTTTTTAAAGCCTACCGTTAGCCTCAGCCTTCTTTTCACTTGCCCATAAAATTCATAAGGATAAATTTGACCCCTATCAAATGCTTTAACGCTATCCCAAAAACTTCTATATTTATCCGTGTAACCATGCCTCATGATTTTCTTCAATCTTCCTAGACTTAGGTCTGATACCCGTGAAAGCGCAACCGCTACGCTATCTCTCAATACTGGAATAATAACTTGTCCCAAATCAAAATAAACAAAATCAATCATTCGTTCGTTCCCTGCGTCCTTCATCGCTTCTCCTTTTTCAAAGAACTAGCTATATTGTTTTTTATAATAATCCAGATACTCTCCGCTTGTAATCTTTCGCCACCAATCTTTATTATTTTTATACCATTCAACTGTTTTTGTCAACCCATCTTCAAATGATACTTCCGGTCTCCAGCCAAAATCGCTTATCTTTTTTGTATCAATAGCATAGCGTCTGTCGTGACCTGGTCTATCTTTCACATAATCAATAAAAGTTTCATTTTTTCCGCAAGCATTTATAATTTTTTTTGTTAAACTCAAATTGTCTATTTCCGGATTTTGATTTGCACCAATATTATAGACTTCTCCCAATACTCCTTTGTGTAAAACAATATCGATCCCCTTACAATTATCCTCAACATACAGCCAATCGCGAATTTGCGCGCCATCCCCATAGACCGGAACTTTTTTATCTTCTAATAAATTAGTGATGAAAACAGGAATTATTTTTTCCGGATATTGATACGGACCATAATTATTTGATGAGCGGGTGATAATTATCGGCGTACCATAAGTTCTATGATGCGCTAAACACAATAAGTCGCCACTTGCTTTTGATGCTGAATACGGACTTGATGGTAAAAGCGAGGCGTCTTCTTTTGCAAATCCCCTATCTTTATAATCTCCATAAACTTCATCCGTGGATATCTGTATCATTTTTTTAATTCCCAAATCCTTAACTGCTTCTAATAAAACTTTTACTCCAAAAATATCTGTTTTTAAAAAATCATCGTCATTTATTATTGAACGGTCAACATGAGTTTCTGCTGCAAAATTTATGATTATATCAACATCCTGTAATGCACCCCTTACTGCTTCTTTGTCACAAATGTCTCCTTTTATAAATCTATAATTCGGATTATTTTCTATATCGCGCAAATTTTCCAAATTTCCGGCATAAGTCAGTTTATCAAAATTGATAATCTTGTATTCAGGATATTTTTTTAAAATGTATCTTATAAAATTTGATCCGATAAATCCGGCCCCTCCAGTGATAAATAGCTTCATAGATTTTCTTTAATTTTTCTAGCTATATTTTCTATTTCTCCTTCGCTATATGGTTTGCCATGCCAAATTTCATGTCCATCACCAATAAGTCTTGGGATAATATGAAAATGAGTATGAAATATTATTTGTCCTGCTACGCTCTCGCTATTTACTACTAAATTATATCCACCGGCGTTTGTCGCTTTTACTGTAGCTGGGGCTATTTTTTTAATAGCTAAAATAATTTCACAAAGTAGTTTATCTGGAGTATCAATAAGGTTTTTATGATGTTCTTTTGGGATAACTAAAACATGACCGGGATTTGTCGGCCTAATATCTAAAAATGCCAATATTCTATCAGTTTCATAAATTTTTTCCGCGGGCAACTCGCCACTCGTAATTTTACAAAAGATACATTCCATAAAAATTTTCTTGTTACTAACTATACTCTTCCCAATTAAAATTTATTTCTGAGTCGTTGTATACAATTCGCTCCTCATCCGGTTCAACGGGGTTATAACTTTCTGTTGTATGATAAAAAAGATGAACCGGCTCATTACCAAGCGCTTTATATCCATGCGCAACACCCATGGGAATTAAAATCAATTGCGGTTCATCAGCGTTTGCTTCAATTGTTTGCGTTTCACCCTTTGTCGCAGAACCATCGCGTAAATCATAAAGTACTATGATTGCTTTTCCGCGAGCAAAAAACCATAAATCGTCTTGCTTTTTGTGCCAATGAAATGCCTTTATGGTTCCAGGGTATGCCACTGTAAAAGTTGTCTGTCCAAAACGCTGAAGCAAACCATCGTCATCCCGCAAAACTTCCATTAAAAACCCAGGCTTTTCTACTGGCTCGTCAGTATCGGGAATGTCCTGGCGAACTTTTAATTTTTTTATTTTTACTCCGTTTATCATACTTTTAGTTTATTATTTTTTTTACTCTTTGTCAACGCTAATATCCCGCTAACAATAAGAGCTAAAAATAACCAATTTATATTTAAAAAATTGGTTGCAAAACCAGGGCGAATAAATTCAGCTATCGCTAATAATAAAAAAGTTATTAATAATGAATAAAATAGATGTTTTAACATAGTAATTAGTGATTGGTGATTAGTGTATAGTAAATTTTTTCAAAAATCTTTTTGATGCTAAATTTTTCTCCGATTAATCTTATATTTATACTGTTTATCTGGACAATGTCGCCAGATGTGGAGTCAGGTAAAGAAAATAAAAATCTTAATTTTCTATATGGTGTAGGAATTTCTTTTATATCAAAAACCGCAGTATTTGTTTTTACCTCATATTCTTCTTTCGGTGTCACGTATCTTGCTAGAATATAATTTACCTCCGATAAATCCGCATCTCCGTAAAATACTTCATATCGCGGATAAAAAAGATATTTTGAATTTAGGAAAAATATTGATCCCTCAATCTCAATATCGCCTTTTGAAACACTAATTTTTTTTATATCCCTATTGGCAAAAACTTGAGTATAGGGCATAAAAAGTTCATTTATATTTATTTTTGATTCTTTTACCGGTCGGGTAAGACCTTTTATGATAATCTCCTGCAAACCATAAGATTTTTCTACTTTTGTCAGAAAACGCGAACCCGCCAAATAGATATCTTGTGTTTTTTGTAATTTGCCAAAATTTATTTTATCCAAAATAGCAACATATAACGAATTTATTTCTATACGATTAAAAATCGTACTTTCATCTCCCACCAACTCAATCTTAAATAAATTTTTATTAATTAAAATTTTATTAACCTTGTATTCTCCGACCGCATCAACAATAATTTCCGGATTATCGGAATAAGTAATTATTTTTATAAAATTTTTAATCGGAAAATCAATAATTGATTTTCCCTTCGCTAAAAATTCGGCTTTTATAGGTGATGCTTCAGCGTGATAAGCTAACGTTTCTTCAAAAGCAGGCGGATTAATTAAGAACTCGTTAATACTTTTATATCTATTTTTTCGCTGATACAGAACCAAGCCATTCTCTTCTATTTTTTCCCAGGAAAAATTATCAAAAATCTTATTCTCTAAAGTTATAAAATTAAAACTTTTCCGTGTTTCATCCTGAGCAACGCCTATTTCAAAAATATCGTTTGCTAAATTTTGATAATTAATTTCTACTTCTGCTTTATCATATTTTCTCGGCAATTTAATATCAAAATAAACCGGCTCGCTATTAATGGTGGCGCTGTCTTTATTTTCAGAAACCCTTGAAACAGGTACTAACTGAGATAATATCGGCTGATTTTTATTAAATTTATACTCCAACTCCAAAACGGAACTAATATTTTTATAGCATAGCCAGCCAAAAATTATAATAGGAATAAAATAAAATAAATAAAGAAATTTAAATTTCATAATTAAACGATGTATTTATTTGTTTTTATCAATTTATACAGCACCTCTTTCCCGAATATATTAACCCTTTCCAAACGAAATCCATATATTTCTAAATAATTATTTAGTATCATTAATTCTTCATTATTAATACCAATAGTGTAATAATAAAATTCTTTAGTGTGCATCATACTAATCCCCTGAAGAAGCTTCATATCTTTTATATTTTCCGTATATAATATATTACTTTCCGGAAAAAATATTTTATCTTGTCGACCTGTAATTATGATGTCCTTTGGTAAAACTATTTTTTCTACTTCTTTTTTTATTTCATAATTTTTATTTAAATTTTTTAGGACAGCGCGAAGTCCGTCATCCACCTCAAAATATACGTTATAAAAAGAAAGCCCTACCATAAAAAGCAAAATTAGTGGTAATGCTTTTTTAAAGCGTTTTAGTATAGCGCTCCAAAAAATATAAACCAATGGCAAATAAACAATAAAAATCGGCAACCAATACCTAAAATGCGAATCACCTAACGTAAGCCGTCCGGCAGGGTTATCTATAAACTTTCCGCTTCCGTAAAAAATTAAAAGCCAAAGAGAAAATATAGCGGAAATCATAAAATATCTTTTTTGATTTCCGTCTTTTTTTCCAAAAAGCCAAACAAAAAATCCAAAAAAGACCGGCACGCTATACCACCAAAGATACTTAAATAAAATATTAATTATGTTTTTTATAATTGTATAAAAATCAAAACCAAAAATAAAAAGTTTTTTAAAAATATCAAGCGAAGGAATAATTGTTCCATTATTTAAAGCATTTTTTTCTAAAGTATAACCGCTTCCAAAAAAATTTCCGTAAAGCGCGCCATTTTGCACCAAAAATGGCAAAGACAAAAACCCTATCAAAATAAAAGCATATAAAACCTTTATAAAAGAAACGTCTTTCCTGTAAAAATATAATATTAAAAAATATATCGGGAGTGTCCATATTGCTTCAACCGGTCTTACGGCAAGCATAAACCCAAAGGTAATCGCAAAAAGCAATAGATATCTTATCCGCCCTTTTTTTATAAGTCCATGTTGCCCTATCCATAACGATATTAATAAAAAAGAAATAAAAGGAACATTAGCATACAAATAACGTGACGCATAATACCATAATGGCGGAAGTGTTAAAAAAATAATAAAAGAAAAAAACGCATTTTTTTTATCAAACACATTCTTTATAATTCCATAAAAAGCCAGCGCTCCTAAGATTGCCAGAAGCGGAGTAAAATACTGAAAAGCTCCAACGGAAAATATTTTTCCAAAAAATCCATAAATAAGAGGGAGCCCGATAAAACCCTGCGGAACCAAAGAGTAACCATTAAAAGATATGCTCCGCGGGTGCATTGTATTTTCTAAAAAATTATTTAAAGGCGCTAGCGTAAAAAAATCACCATTTGCAATATAACGAGTTATAAAAAAATTATACGCCGTTTCATCCGGAGAATTAAAAATTGGCGGTGATACTATGCCATACCAACAATAAATAATAAAAAAAAGGATTGCTAACCCTCCTACTAAAATTTTTTCTTTCATATTGAATATTTCAAGTCTCGTATCTTTCGTTATGGGTCATGTACTACAATGACAAGCCCTTATTAAAAATATTTAAAAGCGCAAAACCAATTGATAAAATTAGTGTCCATTCGGCAATGAGCATAGTATCGCTATTATTTAATAAAAGCGAAAGTAGTATCATACCAATTCCCAATACTTGTAAAACCATTTTTGTTTTTCCCCAACGGCTCGCGCTGATTATTGTTCCATGATGTTTTTTAAGCCATCCGCCAATAATTACAAGGAGTTCTAAAGAAATAATAGCCATCCCTATCAAAATATTTACATATTCTAATATTAAAATAAATAAAACTCCCCCGATTAAAAATTTATCAGCGACAGGGTCAAAAAGCGTACCCCAGGCTGTAACTTGTTTACGCATTCTAGCCATCGTTCCATCTAAGACATCTGTAAAAGCAATTATTAAGAATACAGGCGCAGCGATTAACCAATCCTCCCTAATGACAAATAAAAAAACAAATGGGGTTGCGAGCATTCGAAAAATCGTGATATGATTGGGCTTAACAGATTGCGGAAAAATCCATAAAAATAACCGGCACACTACATAATCATGCGGATAAGGCTTTTCACGTGAATTTAGCAATTTTATGTCTTTTTTTATGTGTATCATATTTATATGTATAATTATAACAAAATTTATCTAATTTTAGCAATAGTTCTAATCTTTAACTTGTTTTTGCCTATTTTACCGCTTTTTTTGCATATAATAATAGGAAGCCTATCTATTATTTTAGCGGGGATAGCTTATAAATCAAAAATAAACAATTCAACCGATAGCTCAGAATGGGCTATCGGAATATTATTTATCTTTGCGCTTATTGCACTAATCGCTTCTCTCTTTTTTTATTTCTCTTCTCTTGGTAAATTGGCAATGATTATAACCTTATTTATTATTTTTTTAAAAACAAAAAATTATAAACTAAGTTTTCCTAAAATTAAATTTTCAAAAAAAGATTTTTTGTCGGCACTATATTTTGCATTAGCGGGATTATTAATTTATTTTGCAGTATCCGCTGCTTCAGCGGATATTATAAAAACTCCTTGGCAAATATTATCGAGTTTTTATTTACCTTTATTTTTCTTAGCAACGCTGATACTTATTTTTTCACTTCACAAAAAAAGTTCTGCCTTGGCTTTGATAATCTATTTTTTTATATTCTTCTCTGTTGCCGCCTTTATATATAAATTTGGATATGGATTTGATCAGTTTGTTCATGAAGCGACGCAAAAATATATTTTGGATTTTGGCACGATAACACCAAAACCGCTTCAATATATCGGTCTTTATGGTATTAATATATTTTTAAATAAAACGCTGGGAATCGGAATAGAATTTCTGAATAAATTTTTGCTACCTATATCTTCGGGTATTTTAGCTATGGCCATTTATAGCCTCTCGAAAAATTCATTAAAAATTAAAAGTCCTATTGCGATTTTAGGACTACTACTTTTGCCATTATCATATTTTATTGTTACTACTCCTCAGGGATTCGCAAATCTTCTTCTCATATTTTTTATCTTTCTTTCGCTGAGCCAGTATAAAAAATATTTTCTTTCGCTCGTAATATTCTTAATACATCCCATAACCGGTATCGCTGCGTTTATTTATACCGCGCTTTTAAAATGGAAACGAAAAAAAACAATAGCAATTCTTGGAGTTTTTGCAATACCCGTAGCGTTTATGCTCCTTTCGATAAAATCTAGCGGGACACTTAACTTGCATTTTGAATTTATAGAATCTTTTTTACATTATTGGAGCTTGCTAACTTTTGGTGGCTTTAAGCAAAACTATAACTTTTGGCTTGATATTTTTTATTTAGCACAATATTTGTTTTTACCATCTATAATTATATTATCGATTTGGACAGCAAGAAAATATAAAAAAGAAATCAGCCAATTTCCGTTATATCTTTTTTTTATTTCAACGATTAGTTTTTTTATAACAAGGGTCTTCATTGATTTTTCTTATCTCATTGACTATGAGCAACAAAATTATCCTGAAAGAATTTTTTATATCTCAATTTTATTTATAGCTCCATATTTTATTTTAGCTATACAAAAAATATATTCATGTATAGAACGAGGACGAACAGAATATAAAATATTTTTTGCTTGTCTTTTTGCAATTTTGCTTACTGCTAACTTTTATCTTACTTATCCCCGATATGATGACTACCAAAATGATAAAGGAAAAAATGTAACTCTTTGGATGATAGATTCGGTAAATAGAATTAAAAAAGATGCAGGTGATAATGACTATGTAGTGTTGACCGACCAAACCGTAAGCGCAACCGCATTAAAAATAAATGGCTTTAAAAAATATTACAAAACTCCTTTGGGTGAAATTTTTTATTACCCTATCCCAACAGGCGGACCTTTATATAACGAATTTCTAAATCTTGTTTATAATGATGTCGGATACCGTGCTATAGAAAATGCACGGATGCTGACAGGCACAGAACGAGCTTATGTAGCCCTACCGAGCTATTGGGAAAACGCAAATAAAATAATAGAAGGCTTAAAAAAAGACATGGAGATACTTTATAGTGATGAAAATATTGTAATACTAAAATAGTTTTGATAAAAAAAGCTATATAACGTTTTATAAAAACTGCATTATCTGCAGTTTTTATAAATATTTTTTCATTTTTTCTACCAGATCGTCTACGTCGCCAGGATTAAATATGTAACCATTTTTTCCTTCTATAATTGGCTCACAAGCGCCACCAATACGAGCAACTATAACCGGCACTCCGCAGGAAAGAGCCTCATAAACCACATTTGGGGCGTTTTCATAAACAACTGAAGGCACAATAACGGCTTTTGCGTTTCTATAAAATTCCGGCAATTTTTCTCGTGATATTTGTCCGTGAATTTTTATATTCGGATTAGTTTGCGCATGTTTCTTTACTTCCGACATCAAGACACCGTTACCAATAATATCAAGTGTTACGTTCGTAGGTTTTAATCTTTCGAAAGCATCAAGCAGAAGCAAAATCCCCTTATGGTGTTCTATCTTGCCAACATATAAAAAATTATTCGCAACTTTTCCCCCACTATCAACCGATTTATTTTCACAAACGAAACCAAGTTCATTTGGCTTATATAGTTTTTCTTGATTTATAAAGAATCCATTTTTATAATAAAAATCCAGAAGCCATCTGGATGGAAAAAATATTTTTTCCGGATAACTCATAAGCCTACGGGTAAAAAATCTATAAATACGGGTCAGTACCCCCATATGCTCCCATGACTTTTCTTTCCCCCACTCTATTAATCCGCTTGGCGTATAAAACGAAACATCGTGAACAACTGCGTAATTTTTAATTTTTAATTTTTTAATTTTTAAAGGAGTTAACAATGATAGCCCTTTTATATTATGACAAGTTACAATATCCGGGCTCTCGCGCTTCAGAATTTCTGCAATATCGTTTGCCAGACGAAAATTAAAAGTATCAATAATGTGCCAAATAAAACGAAGACAAATTGATTTTTTTCCAATATTATAATAATTAAAAATATTTTTATGGGATACTTCAATAATTTGTAGATTTTTTGCATCACTAGTAGAACAAGCGTATCCTTTATCAAATTTTAATGTAAGCACAATAACTTTATTGCCTTCACGCGCCAATTTTTCTGCCTCTGCACAAGCAATTTGCTCTGCTCCACCATAAGAATTTGGCGGAAATAAACTAGAAATTATCACTATCTTCATAGATATTAACATTATTACCTAATATTTTATTTACTATATTTATAGAATGCGGTGTCTTATCTGATAAATAAATTTTTAATTCTTTATTTTTAGACAACTTATTATCTAACCCCTTATCACTAAATAATAACTTTTTTATTTCTTGGGCAATACTTAATGCGGAATCAACCAAACGGGTACGGCGACCAATTTTTACCTGAATGATATCTTTTATAATTGGATAATGCGTGCAACCCAAAATCAGTACATCAGGATTTTCGTTCTTTAAGCCATCCAGATATCTCCGAGCTATTCTTTTCAATTCTGCGCTTTTATGCCATCCTTCTTCAATAAAAGGAACAAAAAGCGGACAGGCTTTGGAAATTACGCTAAACCTTCCTTCTTCAGCTATCTTTTTTTCATAAATACCTGAACCAATTGTTGCCCGAGTGCCAATTATTCCTATACGTTTATTATTTGATAATTCTATAGCTTTTTTTACTGCCGGAGTTATAACTTCAAAAATAGGGATGTCCGGATATCTCTTCCGCAAAGCATCAATCCCTAATGCAGAAACGGTGTTGCAAGCAACCACCAAAACATGCGCGCCACGGGCAATAAGAAAATCCGCATCTTCCAATGCGTATTTTATAATTGTTTCTTTGCTTTTATTTCCATATGGCGTACGGGCTGTATCTCCAAAATATATTAAGTCATATTCTGGCAATTCTTTTTGAAGCTCTCGAACGACCGTAAGCCCTCCGACGCCGGAATCAAAAATACCAATCATAATAAATTAACTTACGCCATCCCCCGCAGTGCTTTTACCCTTTCTTCAATCGGAGGATGAGTTGAAAATAATTTTGAAATATTTTTCTTTCCAAAAGGATTTGCAATAAATAGATGCGCTGTTCCGGAGTTTGCGCTTTTCATTGGCGCACTATACGCGCTAATTTTTAAAAGCGCGCTTGCCAACCCCTCGGGATAACGAGTTAAAAGCGCGCCCGAAGCATCGGCCAAAAATTCGCGCTTGCGGGAAATTGCTAATTTTATAAGTTCTGCTATAATCGGCGAAAGTATTATGGCAATAATACCAATAATAGCCAATACTCCTCCTGCGCGGTCATCACGATTTCTCCCAAAAAAACTGATTCGATAAAACCAATTTACAAGAATAGAAATTATTCCAACCAAAACCACGACAATCGTCATCAATCGAATATCAAAATTTTTTATATGTGAAAGTTCGTGAGCAATTACGCCTTCGAGTTCTTCGTTTTCTAGCCGTTCAATAATCCCTGTCGTAAGCGCAATTGAAGCGTGCTCAGGATCTCTGCCACAAGCAAAAGCATTGGGCGCAGAATCGTTTATTATATAAATTTTTGGCATTTGTACTCCTGATGCTATACATAAATTCTCTACCATTCGATAAACATATTGATTGTCGGATTTTTTTATCGGACCTTTTGCGCCCGATGAAGATAACGCTACCTTATCGCCGGCATAATATCCGCCCAAAGACATTAAAACTGCGAAAACAGCCGCAAAAACCAACATTTCATATCCATATCTAAGCCCTTCTGCCATGAACCAGCCCAATACCAAGATAATGGTAATAAATACCATTATCAAAATTACTGATTTTCTTTTATTTGCGTCAATCTGACTATACATATTCCTATTCAAATTTTATTTGAGGCACTTCTTTTTCTTTTTCGCTGTCTAGTTCAAAAAAATCTCTCTTTTTAAAACCAAGTGTTCCAGCAAGAACATTATTCGGAAACTTTTGAATCTTTATATTGAAATCACGCGCATTACTATTAAAAAATCTGCGCGCTGCCTGAATCTTGTTTTCCGTATCCGAGAGTTCATCCTGAAGTTGTAAAAAATTTTGCGAAGCTTTTAAATCCGGATAATTTTCTGCGACAGCAAACAGTGTTTTTAGTGTACCCGTTAAAGCATTTTCCGCTTTTTCGTGTTCATCCATTGTTTTTGCGCTCATTGCAGCAGTTCTTGCTTCAGTCACTTTTACGAATACAGAAGACTCATGTTTCGCATAGGCTTTTACAATTTGGACTAAATTAGGAATTAGGTCGTATCTACGTTTTAATTGAATATTGATATCAGACCACGCTTCGTCCATGCGATTTTTTAAAGTTATAAGACCATTGTAAAGCGCTATGAGCCAAACTGCCACAACAGCTATGACACCTAAAATGATATATAATATATACATATTTGAGTTTAATTTACTTATTAGCTACAATATTATAATAGAGCACTTAATATTAAAAGTCAATAATATGCTGGATGAAAATATTTTTAAAGCTTACGACATAAGAGGTGTCTATCCTGACGAGTTAAACGAAGAATCAGCCAAGAATATAGGCAGGGCTTTTATAAAATATACGCGCGCAAAAACTGTTCTCGTTGGAGAAGATGCCAGGGTTTCTACTCCGGCTCTTAGAAAAGCTATCTTATCAGCCATACAAGAAAGTGGCGCTAATATTATTTTTGCCAATCAACTAACGACACCGATGTTTTATTTTGCTGTTGTGGACTCTAAAGTAGACGCCGGCATAATGATAACAGCATCACATAATCCAGGCAAATATAATGGCTTCAAAATGGTTTGGGGTGATGCAACTCCGATTGGCGAAGGAAGCGGAATGGAAGAAATAAAAAAACTGGCAATAGAAAATATAGAAATAAAAAAATCAAAAAATAACACTCCGGGAGAAATCACAAAAATTGACATAAAAGAAAAATATATAAAAAAAATTCTCTCACTTGTTAGGATATCAGAAATAAAATCAATGAAAATATCGGTTGATGCTGGAAACGGGATGGCAGGCATCATTCTCCCCCGTCTTTTGAAACAACTTCCTCAGCTTAATGTAGAAAACTTATTTTTTGATATTGATATGTCTTTTCCGAATCACGAAGCAAACCCCGTAAAAGAAGAAACTTTAAAAACCTTGAAAAAATCTATTGAGCAATCTGACGCGCATTTTGGCGTTGCTTATGACGGAGATGCCGATAGAATTGGTTTTCTTGATGAAAATGGAGAATTTATAAGATCTGATTTCATCTTCTGCGCTATTTTACCGAAGCTTTTATCAAAATATCCTGAAAGTGCAATATTGTACGATCTACGTTGTTCAAAAATTTTGCCTGAAGAAATAAAACGTTTGGGCGGAAAACCATTAATGACTCGCGTGGGACATGCTTTTATAAAAAAACAACTCAGTGCTTCCAATGGAGCCGGCGCAGCAGAGCTTTCTAGTCATTTTTATTTTAAAGATTTTTATGGTGTTGAGTGTTCTGATCTTATGCTTTTATATCTTTTAATTATCGTAAGTGAAAATAACAAACCTCTTAGTAAAATAATAGCGCCATTTAAAAAATATATGCAGTCGGGTGAAATAAACTTTGAAGTAAAAAATAAAAATAAAAAAATAACAGAAATAAAAAATAAGTACGGTAAAAAAACAAAAAACTACAGTAACATTGACGGAATACGATTAGAATTTGAGGAAGATGGCGGACTTTGGTGGTGGTTTAATGTACGCGCTTCAAATACAGAACCGCTCCTGCGCTTAAATATTGAGGCAAACAATAAAGACTTACTTGAAAAAAAACTGGCAGAACTCACAGAAATAATTGAAAAATAGTATTTTATATTCCGGATTCAATAAAAAAATGCTATAATATCAATATGTGGCAGATAATATTTGGCGGAACAAAAAAAGCAAAAAATAGCTCTGTTTTTACAAAAATTATTTTATGGATACTGGCAGGGAGCTGTTCAACCTATATTATTATTGGGCTTCTTATCGGCGTTGCCATAATTGGCGCCATGATATTATTAGCTCAAGACCCAATTAGCTTAATAACACAATAAAAATTTATATGACACTACCCTTTGATCTTAGTTTTAGAAAAATTCTTATTGGCATTGGCCTCGTTATTTTAGCTATTGGGCTTGGCTTTGGCATTTATCTCACTTTTTTCGCTACTGCTCCCTCCGAACCCGTAACGAGTGTCCCAGAAAAAACAGGAACTGGACTTACTACAGGCGGATTACCGCTTTCCGGAATTGCGGAACAAAAACCAGGGGAAGAAACGGTAACAGAGGGCACGGGGGCTACTACGGGATTACCCCAATCTCAAACCGTGCTATCCAGTAGCCTCACAATAACTCCCGCACAAAATACAACGCTGTCTTCTGATGGCAATGCTATGCAATATTATGATTCAATAAGCGGACTTTTTTATAAAGTTGATACAAACGGATCATTAACTCCTCTTTCAAGTAAAACATTCTATCAGGTACAAAATGCAACATGGTCTAATGATAAAAATAAAGCTGTCCTAGAATATCCTGACGGCTCAAATATTATTTATGATTTTGCAACCGACAGCCAAACGACTCTGCCAAAACATTGGGAAGACTTTGAATTTGCCCCAAATAACAACAAGATAATTGCTAAAAGCATCGGTACTGATCCATCTAGTAGATGGCTCGTGGTTTCGGATACAAACGGAGCAAACGCAGAAGCAATTTACGCTCTAGGTGAAAATGCAGACAAAGTACAGATTGCCTGGTCACCAAACGATCAAGTAGTAGGGTTTTCCGCAACAGGAGATGCCACCACCGAATTTGGAACGCAAGAAATTTATCTTTTAGGAAAAAATAAAGAAAATCTAAAATCATTAAAAGTTCCAGGATTTGATTTTAGTGCTAAATGGGCAGATGAAGGAGATAGGGTGTTTTATAGCGTCACATCTCCAAACGACGGCTATAAACCAACCCTTTGGGCAGTAGATGCTTCTGGTGAAAATATAGGCGCAAATGCTGTTAAAATTGGCTTAAATACCTGGATAGATAAATGCGCGGTTATCTCTGGATACCGAGCTTATTGCGCAGTGCCAAAATCGCTTGATGACGGCGCTGGCTTTGATAGACGGTTAGGAGCGACAAGCGATGACGTTTTTTATCTGGTTGATTTTAGAACCGGAAATAAAACTTTTATCGCTGAACCAGATACTGACTACAGCGTCAATCAAATCTCTGTTGATGTAAACGAAAATTATATATACTTTACCGACACCATAACCGGTGCATTACATAAGATAGAAATATAAATGAAATAATCAACGGTCAATGGTCAATTATCAATGAATTCCAAAG
>PFCS01000036.1:0-3663 GCA_002772895.1 Parcubacteria group bacterium CG10_big_fil_rev_8_21_14_0_10_36_14
TCATTAACCCTAAAAAGTGTAACCCTTGAAGGTTAACTGTACAATCGGTTGACAAGAATCACGATTTATGTTACAATTCTATTATTAAGAATCTCAAAGCTTTTATAAAATTTTAAACAATAACGTTCTTCTGGGTTTAACGTGGCTTGTCACCGTTATACTCGGGGATACGAAAACTTTATGTTAGACAAAAAGGCAAAAAATAAGATAATAAAAAAATATCAGACCCATGGGTCAGATACCGGCTCTGCCCAAGTGCAGATAGCCATTCTCACAGAGGAAATAAAAGAACTTAGTAACCATTTACAAACTCACAAAAAAGACAATTCTTCAAGACGAGGCCTTATTCGCAAAGTGAACGAACGCCACAAATTAGTGCGCTATCTTTCACGCGAAGATAAAAAAGCCGCAGACGATCTTAAAGAAGCGTTGAAAATAAAATAACTCTATCGCATAGCGATTTATATTTAACAATCGCTAAACGCTATACCTATCTTTATGATAAAACACCCTTCACAGCGTGTAGCAGTATTAATTGATACTCAAAATTTATATTACTCAGCACGTAACTTATATAATAAAAAAGTAGATTTCAAAAGTATCTTGGAAGATGCCATAGCCGGACGACAATTAACCCGCGCTATTGCTTATGTTGTAAAAACAAAAACCGGCGAAGAACGCCCTTTCTTTGATGCGCTTGAAAAAGTCGGTATTGAAACAAAAGAAAAAGAACTCCAAATATTTTTTGGTGGAGCAACCAAGGCAGACTGGGATGTGGGTCTCGCAATTGATGCCATTGTTCTTGGAGAAAAAGTTGATTCTATCGTTATAGTAAGCGGAGATGGCGACTTTATTCCATTGGTTCAATATTTACGCTTTTCAAAAGGCGTCCATGTAGAAATAATAGCCTTCAAAGAAACCACTTCAACAAAATTACTTGAAGTGGTAGATGATTTTATTGATCTTTCAGCAAATAAAGAAAAATATTTAATGCGTCTGAGAGAAACAGCTCCAATAAAAATAGAAAGACAGCACAAACAAATCAACAAAACGCGAAAAGGGAGACCAAGGATTGGATTGTCGTCTATAAAATAGCTAATTAACAATTAATAAATTAATTGGTTTTGACAATAAAACACAAAGATCTTGATATTGTGTCAAGCTCTGTAGTTTTACTGCCAAAACCTACCTATTATTATATATGTCTAAAGATATACATAATTTTGAAATAGAATGGGGAGGCAGACCTCTCAAAGTGGAACTCGGCAGAATAGCAAAACAAGCCGACGGAAGCTGTGTTGTAACTTACGGAGAAACAACAGTACTCTCAACCGTCGTACTCGGCGCGCCAAGAGATGTTGATTTTTTCCCTCTTACCGTAGAGTTTGAAGAAAAACTTTATGCGGCAGGAAAAATAAAGGGTTCACGTTTTATTAAACGCGAAGGCAGAGCGACTGATGAAGCCGTTCTTTCAGCGCGCGTAGTTGACCGGGGAATTCGCCCGTTATTTAATAAAAAGATGCGTAATGATGTACAGCTTGTTTGTACGGTTTTGTCTATGGACGGAGAAAATGATCCGGATGTTCCGGCAATCGTTGGTGCTTCTATCGCTTTAGCTACATCCAATATTCCATGGGATGGCCCGATTGGTGGAGTTCGCGTTGGGCAGGTAGATGGTAAATGGATACTTAACCCAAGCTACGACGAACAAGTAGAAAGCACACTTGATGTTACTATTTCAGGAACTCCTGATAAAATATTAATGCTCGAAGCCGGAGCAAAAGAAATAGATGAAAAAACTATAAACGACGCTATACTTTTTGGACAAAAACAGCTAACACCTGTGATGAAGCTTATAGAAGAAATCGTAAAAAAAGTTGGCAAAGAAAAGTTATCAATTGATGGGCTTTCGGAAGAAGATCCGGAAACACTAGTTGAAAAACAAGAAATTATACAAAAAACAAAAACTTTTTTAGCTGAACATTTAGATGAATATCTTTTTAGCAAACTTCCAAAAGGAAGCAAATCATCTCGTAAACAAGCAAAAGAAGATTTGAAAGATCGATTGGTAGAATATTTAAAAAGCGAACAAATCGGACGCGACAAACGAAAATGGGCACTGGGCGTTTTTGATGACATTGTTGAAACGCGCGTGTCAGAAGCAATTCTAAAAGAAGGAAAACGCGTTGACGGACGAGCTATTACAGAAATACGTCCGCTCTTTTCAGAAGTTAGCTATCTTCCTCGTGTTCATGGTTCCGGACTTTTTTCTCGCGGAGAAACTCAGGTTCTTTCCATTGTTACACTCGGCTCTCCGGGTGATGAACAAATTTTGGATACTATGGAAGAAGCGGATACAAAAAAACGCTTTATGCACCACTACAATTTTCCTCCTTATTCTGTCGGAGATACCAAGCCAATGAGGGGTCCATCTAGACGAGATATTGGTCATGGAGCTTTGGCAGAAAAAGCATTAATTCCTGTTATCCCTTCCAAAGAAGATTTTCCATATACAATCCGAGTTGTTTCAGAAGTAATGGGCTCAAATGGTTCTAGTTCAATGGGTTCAACTTGTGGATCTACTTTGGCATTAATGGATGCTGGCGTACCAATTAAAAAACCAGTTGCCGGCATTGCAATGGGTCTTGCTTCTGACGAAGAAATGAAAAACTTTACAGTCATTACCGACCTCCAAGATATGGAAGATAATAAAGGCGGAATGGATTTTAAAATTGCAGGAACTCGTGATGGAATCACCGCAATACAAATGGATACGAAAACAGCAGGTATCACAAAAGAGGTTGTAGAAAAAACTTTATTCCAAGCAAAAGAAGCTAGATTAGAAATTTTGAATGTAATGGAAAAAGCAATCCCAGAACCAAGAAAAGATTTGTCTCCTTATGCCCCAAGAATCGAGACCATTCATATCAACCCTGATAAAATACGCAAAGTCATTGGTTCGGGCGGAAAAATTATTAATGACATAATTGATAAAACCGGAGTTCAGATTGATATTGAACAGGATGGAAGCGTATTTATAACTTCTGTTTCAGCAGAAGGTATGGATAAAGCCAAGGAAATGATAAATGCTATCATCGAAGAACCAGAGGTTGGGAAAATTTATCGCGGAAAAGTTGTCCGCCTTATGAATTTTGGCGCATTCGTAGAAATACTTCCGGGTAAAGATGGAATGGTTCACGTCTCTGAACTTGCTCCATTTAGAGTTGAAAAAGTAGAAGATGTCATAAAGCTTGGTGACGAAATCCCTGTGATAGTTACCGAAATTGACGATCAGGGCAGAGTAAATCTATCTCTTAAAAAAGCACGAGAAAAATTAGGCGAACCACAAGCGGAACAAAAACCAGAAAGTGACAATGGTGGTGATTTTGAAAGTCGCCCTCCACGCAGAGACGACAGACGCGACAGAAAACCGCGTCGAGATGGACGAAGATAATTTCTCAAACTTATAACAAGCGTGTGTACCTCAAGAAAGCCCCGAATATTCGGGGCTTTCTTCTATTATTATATAACTATTTCATAGCATAATTTATAATTAAAATATTAATTTATCACCAAAAGTCAACACTTGTCTTGACTTTTAACAAGTTATCCACAGAAATTGTGGATAACTACTGACCAAAGGTGGATAAAACAACATTTTAA
>PFCS01000036.1:3714-18751 GCA_002772895.1 Parcubacteria group bacterium CG10_big_fil_rev_8_21_14_0_10_36_14
TTAGCTAAATTTAGCATTTTAATATATTGACAAAGATAAAAAAGAATGATATACTATAAGTAGGACAGTAAAAATAGTTAAAAGTTCTGCTACTTCCGCCAAGCGGAACATAGCAGTTATACTATTTAGTCCTATATAGTTCTTTGGCACACTTTGCCGGAAAATCGGCGCGTTCATTACATTTTTTCTCTCAAATAGAGAAGATTCAAGAATTTTCCCTCTTCTTTACTGTTTTTGCATAAAATAAAAATAAAATAATAAAAAGACAGGCAGTTGGAGCGCCCGCAAAATAGACAATGCATGGGATGTCTATAGGGTTACACTCCACAAAACGGTAGAGAAGCGTTCGTTATATGGGCTGAGGTTGAGCATGGTTTCATTCGCAGATAAGAGTTCCTTTATAGGCGTTCTTACCTGCGAATGGATCCTATACCTTTGTGTCCACGGACCCGCGGTTCACTTATTAATTTAATAAATTGGAACCCTCCGGGTCTTTTTTTTATAAAAATACTAAAAATAAAAAATACCGTCGCCAAACAGCGAAGGTATTAGTCAAAACATTAAGCCTATCTTGAAGTTAACTGCTTATTTTCCGTTTTATAAATTGCGCTGTAATAAAAATACCAATACCTGCTAATATCATCCCGTCCGCAAGGTTGAAAAAACTTTTATCTATAATATTTATATAATCAATAACATAGCCAAAGACAATTCGATCAAAAAGATTTGATATACCTCCGAGGATAATCAAACTATAAGCTATAAGTTCTAAACTATAACTTTTTATTTTGAATTCTTTAAAAAAGAAAAATACAAAAATCACAACTAAAGCAATCCCTATAAAATTATAAGCTATTCCGACAATTGGCAGACTAAAAGCTCCGGCATAATTTGTGAATAATCCAAACTTAATAAAACCACCCTCAAAATTTATTGAGGGGGCTAAATATTTCATAAGTCTATCTACGACAAAAAGAATAACTGAAATAACAAAGTAATATTTTTTCATGTTGCATTGATTACTTACGCTTCTAAGGTAAGTTTTTTCTTACATTCTATACACGATGAAGAAACCGGTCGAGCCAAAAGACGCTTTTCCGCAATCGGTTCGTTGCAATACTTACAAATGCCATATTCACCTTTTTCTAACCTAATAAGTGTTTCGTTAACATCTTTCAATGCCTTTTCTAAAGTATCCTCTAAAGTAAGATTTTTTGTGTATTCGGCAACCTCAGCCGCATTCTCGTCGGACTTGTCGCCCATCTCCGGAAAGCGCGTATTATAATCATCTTCCTCCACTGTACTTTTATCAGCAAAGGCAGAAAGTTCGTTTTCCAAGTCTTCTTTTTTTGCTAAAAGTTGTTCTTTTATCTTTGCTAAAAATTCTTTTGAAAATACTGATTTACCCATATAAATATCAATTTATGAATTATACCTATATTATACAATAAAGCCCCAAATGGTCAATATAGCTAAAATATTAAAATATAACCGGCTTTATGAAATATATACATACAATCTTTAACTTTTTTCGAATATTTTAGCTATTTTTTATCTAAATTTAGGTAAAAATAGCTAAAGCTCTTGACAAAATAATTAAAATGTGCTATTATTAAAATAATTAAAATGTGCTATATTTTTCTTAAATCTAAAATAAAAAATTGCCTGGGTGGCGAAACCGGTAGACGCAGGGGACTTAAAATCCCTAGTCCACATGGACGTGGGGGTTCGAGTCCCCCTCCAGGTACTAACGGCTCATTTTTAACAAAGTCAAAGAAAGGAATGGAGAGAAATGAAGAGCTATAACCCCTGTCTCACCACCGCCGACCCCTTAGGATACAGCAACATGAGCGATCTGGAGCCTCTCGTTCCCGGAATCTTCTCGGACGACGAGACCGACTCTATGCCCCTGCTCTGTCAAGAGTTAGGACTGCCGGCAGACGCCATCAGCGTCTTCAAGCTCGGCTTGGACTACAAGTCCTTCCAGCTCCGAGCGAGCGATATGGACATCTCCCCTGATCGTCTCTATGACGAAACCGAAAGCAAACGCTTCGACCGCCTCTGGGACGGACAGAAGAACGATCCCATTCCCGGCGTACACACGCCCTGCACCAACAGCATCGACTGTGAGTGCCTTGACTGTAGGGAGAATAACTGCCACAACGAGATGGATCAGAGCGCAAGCATCCTTGACCTAGTAAATGAAGAAGAGAATCTCTACAAGGAAGCTCGGCCCGAACCCGAGGTGGTGGAGAAGTGGAGCATACGAACCATCGACATTCGTTACAATGAGCGTCGCGACACCCGGCGCGTGAGCTACAATGCCCGTCGCCGTATCATCGGCGACAAGAGTGGCAAGCGGGTGATAACCTTGTCTCGTAGAGATATGGCTCTTACCCACGTCATCGTGAACGGCCAGTCCTTCAAGGTCGGATGCGTCACCTAGCTCCTTTTTCCTACCAACACATGCCCCGCAACCAATTCTGGTTTGCGGGGCTTTTTCTTTCTTAAAAAATAATTAACTCTCTACAAGTTTTATTTATTAGTCATCCGGAATTGCGCGGCGCGGGCAACATGACTCTTGTTAATATTTTCCGCATCTTCCAGGTCGGCAATAGTTCTGGAAACTCTTAACAATCTATAGTAACTCCTAGCTGAAAGATTATAAAAATTACAAACATCTTTTAATTTTTGATTCGCTTCGTTATCCAAAATACAATGTTGTGATATCTGCTGTGAATTCATTTCGCTATTTGTAAAAATATTCTCATTTTGAAATCTTTCTTCTTGTATCTTGCGACATTTTTCAACACGCTCTCGGACGGTTTTTGACGACTCTCCTTCAACTCTTTTTTCCAGCTCTTCAATTGGAACCGCAGGAACTTCAACGTGCAAATCAATTCTGTCCAATAATGGCCCTGAAACTTTTTTTGAATATTTCAAAATTTGCGCCGGAGAACATTTACAAGGATGCGAAGCGTCGCCATAATATCCGCAAGGACAAGGATTCTGCGCGGCAAGCAAAATAAACTTTGCCGGAAAACGCAAAATTCCGGCAATACGAGAAACGGTGACAACCCCATCTTCCAAAGGTTGACGCAAACTTTCTAATACTGCTCGGCCAAATTCCGGTAATTCATCCATAAAAAGAACTCCTCGATGCGCCAAGCTAATTTCTCCAGGTTTTGGACTACTACCCCCACCAATTAATGATACGGCTGATGCAGTATGGTGTGGTGAACGAAACGGTCTCCTCATCACAATCGGCTTTGTGCCGGAAAGATACCCGCAAACAGAATATATTTTACTTACTTCTAACGCTTCCCTAAAACTTATCTTTGGTAAAATAGACGGTAAAGCTTGGGCAAGCATACTTTTCCCAGAACCCGGAGGACCGAGAAGTAAAACATTGTGTCCACCAGCAGCAGCAACCTCAAGGGCATATTTCGCTTGCTCTTGGCCTTTTACATAAGCAAAGTCATAATCATATGATTCGCTCTCATAATCAAAATTGAAGACCTGCTCTTCTGAAGGAAGAACCTCTTTTTCTCCTCTCAGGTGCGCAACAACATGACGCAAACTATCCGCCCCATATGCTTCTATGCCAGGAACAATCGCTGCTTCTTTAGCATTTTCTTGCGGTAAGATAATTTTTTTAATTCCTTTTTCTTTCGCAAGAAGCGCGCAAGAAATAACACCATTTACTTTTCTAAGATTTCCATCAAGCGCCAGCTCTCCTAAAAGCATTATTTCTTCTTTTGGCTCCGGAAGAACACCGTTAGATACTAAAATACTTGCCGCAATCGGCAAGTCATATAACGAACCCTCTTTTTTAATATCCGCAGGCGCCAAATTAATTGTCGTTTTGGATGGAGGAAATTTGAACCCACTATTTTTTATTGCGCTTCTTACCCGTTCTTTGGATTCTTTTATTGATGCGTCCGGAAGCCCTACGATAGTAAACCCCGGCAATCCATTTGCTATGTCCGACTCTACTTCTACCAAAGCGCCTTCTAATCCGATGATTGCAGATGTTAAAATCTTGGACATAAAAATGTTTATAAATATTTAATATATAACTATTTTATAAACCTCAAAAAATAAAGTCAAGTGTTTGTTTTGTAATTATACTTTAACTATAATCAAACACCTCCGATTAGCCGGAGGTGTTTGAAATTGTATGAAAATATTAAATATCTGATACTAACTTTTACACTCTTTATTACTGCATTTTTCTTTTCCTTTTCCATCAACAACTATAAGCGAATCACACTCCGGACATTTTTTTCCTGTTGGTTTTGACCAAAGAGCAAAATTACATTTTGGATAACTGGAACATCCGAAAAAAATTCTTCCGCGTTTTGTTCTTCTGGCAACAACGTGTCCGGTTTTACAGCTGGGGCAAGAAACGCCAGTATCGTCGTTTATCGGTTTCATGTTTTTACATTTTGGATAACCCGAGCATCCTAAAAATTTTCCATATTTCCCTTCTTTGATAAGCATTTTCGATCCGCATTTATCACAAAATTCATCAGACTCCTTAACCTCTTCTTCACCTTTTTTACCACCCAACGGCTTTGTAAACTTACATTCTGGAAATGCACTACATGCTAAAAATTTTCCATATCGCGACATCCTAACAATCATCGGAGCACCGCAAACTTCACAAACTTCTTTTGTTTCTCCTTTCAAAACATCAGATTTTTTCACTTCTTTATATTTTTCTATTAAATTTTTCTTAAATGGTTCATAAAATTCTCTAATAACAGGTTCCCATTCTTTTTTCCCTTCGGCAATATCATCGAGGGCATCTTCAAGATGAGCCGTAAATTCATATTCTACTATTTCTGGAAAGTTTTCTACCAAAAGATCATTAACTAGGAGGGCAATTT
Source organism: Parcubacteria group bacterium CG10_big_fil_rev_8_21_14_0_10_36_14 (assembly GCA_002772895.1). NCBI lineage: Bacteria > Parcubacteria group bacterium CG10_big_fil_rev_8_21_14_0_10_36_14. Next base: position 8,607 of record PFCS01000036.1, read on the forward strand.
CTTTTGGCTGAAATTTTTTGTTTTCATCACGAGAAACATATCCACGTTCAACAATTGTAGATATAATCGGCGCATATGTAGAAGGACGCCCAATACCGTGTTCTTCCAATGCTTTGACCAATGTAGCGTCGCTATATCTCGCAGGCGGTTCTGTAAAATGTTGTTTTGACTCCAATGCTTTCAGTTTTAGTTTATCTTTTTCATTTAATTTTGGCAAGATTACGTCTTTGTTATCAGCCCCTGATATTTTCATGAAACCATCGAAAAGCATAATATTACCATTAGCTTTGAACCGATAATCTCCTGCTGAAATTTCTGCTGTTGTTTGTAAAAAACGAGCCGGTTTTGCTTGGCTAGCTACCGCCCTTTTCCAAATTAAATCATACAAACGCAATTGGTTTCTATTTAAATGCTCTTTTACATCTCCCGGAACTCTTGCTATTGACGTTGGGCGGATTGCTTCATGGGCTTCTTGCGCGCTTCTTGTTTTTGTTTTAAATTTTCTAGATAAACTTTCGGCATATTCCACACCAAGTGTTTTGCTTATCCAATTCTTAACTTCGCCGGTAAATTTTTCTGACAAATTGCACGAATCAGTACGCATATAAGTAATGAGACCAATATGTCCGCTACTCGCCAAATTAATACCTTCATATAATTCTTGCGCTAACTTCATTGTTTGTTTGGCGCTAAATCCAAGGTGTTTATTAGCTTCCTGTTGCAAAGAAGATGTTGTAAATGGTGCTTGTGGCTGACGTTTTGCTTCTTTTTCTTTCAAATCCTCTATTACATATGAAGCGTCCTTTAACTCGTCTATTATTTTTTTTATTTGTTTTTCGTTTTTTATATCAAGCTTATCCAATGTCTTATCGCCTGTTTTATATAGTTTTGCGGTAAACTCTTTTTTGTCTTTTAATAGAACCGCATCCAAACTCCAATACTCGTCCAGTTTAAAGTCTTGCACTTCTCTTTCACGCTCTACCACAAGACGAAGGGCCACCGATTGAACGCGTCCCGCAGAAAGTCCTTTGGCAACTTTTTTCCATAAAAAAGGAGATAACTCATACCCTACTAAACGATCCAAAATTCTACGTGCTTGTTGAGCATCTACTAAATCCATATCAAGGTGCCTTGGATTTTCTATCGCTTCAGCTAAAGCTTCGTCAGTAATTTCATGAAAAGCAATTCTTTTTGCGTCTTCGGGTTTGATGTTTAAAATATGACAAAGGTGCCACGAAATAGCTTCGCCCTCTCTGTCTTCGTCAGTTCCAAAATATACCTCGTCAGCGCTTTCTCCTTCTTTTACCAGTTCATTCACTTTTTTTGTTTTTTCTCTTGGAATAATATAGTGAGGCTTAAAATTATGTTCTATATCAATCCCCATCTCGCTTTTAGGTAAATCGCGTATATGCCCAAAAGAAGAGACTACTTTATATTTTCCCTTCAAAATACTGCTAATTGTTTTTGCCTTTGTGGGTGACTCAACGATAAGTAATTTCATAAATTATTTTGATTTTCTATTTTTAATTATCTTTTGCTCTGGATACCACTCTTTCCTAAGCTCTCCTGCCAAAAAAAGCGAACCCGTAATAATTAGCAAATCATCTTTTTTAAGCTTCTTTGATACTAAGACTAAAGCATCCTTTGCATAATGATTATAATATAACTTAAAATTGTTTTGTTTTGCAAGTTTTGACTTCCAGTCGTTATATCCAAACGCTTTTCTAAAAGGATTTGAAAATCTGGTAAAATAAATGGCATCAAAATATTTTATTATCTCCAAAAAAGATTTTTTTATTTTTTTATTTTTTGCCATTCCCAAAATTAAATATTTTTTTCCTTTCTTTTTGGAGTAGGTTTTTAAAAATTCTATCATTGCATTAAGTTTATCTTCGTTGTGCGCGCCATCTATAATTATAAGTGGTGTTTTCTGGACTACCTCCATTCTCGCCGGCATAAAAGCAGTCTTTAATCCTTTACTTATTTGATTTTTATCAATTTTGAAATATTTTGCGCACTCTATTGCGAGAATAGCATTTCTTGCTTGGTGCGCCCCTGGCATATTCAATTTATATTGTTCATCTTTATATTGAAACGTTGTGCCATCTAAGTTTGTTTCAATATTTTTTAATAATTTATAGTCAACGATTTGCAATTTTGATTTTTTTGCTTCTTGCTTAAAAATCTTAATCCATCTTGCATCTTTTTCACCCGTAAGAATTGGAACACCGGGTTTTATTATCCCTGCTTTTTCTCTGGCTATTTCTTTTAATGAGCTAAAAATATCCAGATGGTCTCTTCCTATATTCGTGATTATAGTGAAAACGGGTTTTTTTATAACGTTAGAGGTGTCAGCTCTTCCTCCAAGTCCAGTTTCAATTATAACGGTTTTACATTTTTTTATATAAAAATAATAGATCGCTATACAAAAAGACAGCTCGTAAAAATTTAGCGCGTCTTCTTTTGTTTTTAATACAAATTGATCAAGTTTTTTTATAAAAAAATTAAGCAGATCTATAAGCTCTTTTTCCCCAATGTATCTTCCATCAATCTTTATTCTTTCAATAAAAGCGGATACGTGAGGAGATGTATAGCTTCCTGTTTTTTTTTCACTACTTGAAAAAATATTATGAAGCATCTCCGTAAGTGAGCCTTTTCCACTGGTACCTGCAATATGTATTATGTTGAGCTTGTCTTGAGGGTTGCCTAAAAAATCTAAAAAATTTGAAATTTTATTTAACCGCTTTCTTGCCATTGCCGGTGTTCGTTTTGTCTGCATCGCAGAAGCGTTATTTAATGAATGTAAAAAAATAAGCGCCTCTTCATATGTTTTTATACTCTGCATAACTATATCTTTATATACTTTTTTCCTTCTATTACTTTTATTGCTTCTAAAAGTTCCAAATCAATAAGCTCTCCCATTAAATCAGTTAAACCAATTCTTGTCAAGCCAGCTATTTCATCTACTGTTTTTGGACCATTTATTAAAACTTCCAAGATATTCTTCTGCCAATCATTCGTTGGTTTAAACTCTGTTTTTTGGATATTACTCTCTACTCCATAAAACTCTAATATATCTTTTGCGTCCGTTACTAAGTGCGCCCCGCATTTAATAAGATAATTTACGCCTTCAGAGTTGGGCTCAAAAATTCCATTTGGAATAGCAAAGATATCCGCTCCAAAATCAACCCCCAGCTTGGCGGTAATAAGAGTTCCTGATTTTTTTCCGCCTTCAATAATTAAAATCCCGTCCGAAAGTCCGGCAATAATTCTATTTCTCATTGGAAAATGAAATTTTTGAGGATCAGCATTTGGAGGATATTCAGAAATGATTGCGCCTCCGCAAAAAATAATTTTTTCTGCCAAGCCAACGTTTGCGCTCGGATAAATTTTTTGTAACCCAGAACCCAAAATGGCTACGGTTTTTTCGTTATTATCTACCGTAATTTGATGTGAAAAACCGTCGACACCATATGCTAGCCCACTTATTATCGTGAAGTCTCTGCATAAGTCTTTTACAATTCGACTCACTGCTCGCTGACCATAAGAACTCATTTTTCTAGAACCCACTACGGCTAAGCATTTTTTATTAAAACAGGAGATATCCCCCTTATAAAAAAATATTGGAGGCGCGTCATAAATATTTTTTAATTTTTCCGGATAATTATTATCTAAAATAGTTACCACGTTGATGTCTTCTGGAAATTTTAATTTTAAAATTTCTTCGCTTCTTGATTTTATAAATTCATCGAACGCTTTGCCTTGTATTCCTAATTTAAAAAAAGCGTCTTTCGGCGCCTCCAGTGTGTCTTCTATTTTTTGAAATCCTTCTAATATTTTTCGAAGTTCTGTTGGTTTTGAATAGAAGTATTTATTTAACAATAACAAAATCTCTCGCATAAATTTTCTTTTTTTATAATTACTTTACAACAACAACCATTTCTTTTTCCTTGATGTCGGTTCCATTTTTAATAATTGCCTTAACCGTGTATGTACCTGAAGATGTTCCGCTTCCGTCCCAAGGAATAGAGGTGTATCCATTTGGATATTGCTTTTCTCCTATTTTATAATAATCCATATTGTCACTTTTTTTATACCAAAGAGAAACATTTTCTGCCTTAGGCATATTAAATGTTATATTTATTGGAAAGCTTATAATTACAAAATTATTTTGTGGAGATATCCAGACAAATTCATTCGCCACCCCTCCTCCACTTGTAGTGTTTATATTAATTTCATGATTATTGTTATTATCAATATCGTCATAACTAACCACCTTAAGACGATGAAAGCCAGAACCTATCCCTGAAGGCAAGCTTATGTTGCCATAAAAAGGATATACGTTGGCAGTATAAAGTAAGCTATCATCAATATAATATTCAACACGAGAGACTCCTCGCGGGGCTGACGTTTTTACGCTTACTGTAAAACTTCTCCCGACCGAATCATTATTCCCTGGGGAGGTTATTGATATCTGTGGTTTATTAATTGGCACATGAACATCGTCATATCCGTTTGGCGGAAGTTCGCTTAAAAAATTATTTTTTTCTACCCACTTTTTCACAGCATCTTCCCAGGCGTTATAATATGGATCTTTTGTGGGATCGGCCGGGACAGGACCTTGTGGGTTGCTTCTATCTACATAATATAAAATATTATGAATCTCTTTGTATGTCTTCTCTACAATCGAGCTCTCAGGTGTAAAATCGGTCGCAAGCTGTCCTGAATATTTATCAATCTTTACAATGGAGCCTGGAATTTCTTCGCCGTCTAAAATAGGTTTTCCAATTATAACTGGTTTAGGTTTTACAAATTCTTTCGTTTTGTCTTTTACTGCTTGTTTTATAAATTGATTCCAAATCGGAGCGGCCACAACTCCTCCGGCTGCCCCACGCTTCATTTCATTATTATTATTATTGCCCACCCAAACACCAACAGCCAAATCCGGAGTATATCCAAGTGTCCAGGCATCTTTATAATCATTCGTTGTTCCTGTTTTTACTGCGGCTGGAAAACCAACATTTAAATAATTATTTGCGCCAAAAACATATTCACGCGCAGCATTATCAGAAAGAACGTCGCTTATTTGTCTGGCAATTTCTTCATTAAGAACTTTTTTTATTTTTATTTTTTCTTCATAAATTGTTTTTCCTTTGGAGTCCAATACTTTTAGTACTGGCGTTATATCTGCACGTTCCCCATCATTAGCAAAAGCAGAAAAAGCGCTAACATGCTCTAAAAGCTTTACCTCTCCTCCGCCCAAAACAAGAGAAAGCCCAAACCTTGAACGATCTTTTAATGTTGTATACCCCAACGAGTCGGCAAGATTTAAAACTTTTTCTACACCTGCTAAATATAGCATTTTTACCGCTGGAATATTTAATGACCCGGCGAGCGCCTTTCTTGCCGAAACCGGACCATGTTCTTTTAAATCATAATTTTTTGGTGTATAACCATCTTCCTCAATAATAGTAGGGTGTGTTGTCTCAACATCAAAAAGAATTGTGTTTGGCGTATAGCCCATAGAAAATGCAGTTGCATAAACAATTGGTTTAAAAGATGAGCCCGGCTGACGTGAACGAAGAGAAACATTTACATTACCATCAATCTCTTTGTCGTAATAATCAAGAGAACCCACCATGGCCAGCACCTCGCCTGTTTTTGGGTCAAGTGCCACCAAAGAGGCATTCGTCGCATTGAAAGAGTTTATAAGGTCTTTTTTGTCCGTTATCGCCTCTTCAGCAAACTCCTGCATATCCAAATCTAATGAAGTTGTAACCCTAAGCCCGCCCTGCTCTACCATTTGTTCTCCGAGTATTTCACTTAAATACTCTTTAACATAAAATACAAAATGTGGCGCCAAAATAGAGGATGCCTTTTCTTGTAAATTAGAAAAGACGTCTTCTTTTTTTGCTGTTTCCGCCTCTTCTTTTGTTATATATCCTTCTCCAGCCATCGAATCTATCACATATTTATATCTAGCCTCAAGATCATCGCGGTGCGAACCAAAAGGATTATAGTATGTTGTTGCCTTTGGTATAGACGCGAGCATTGCTGCTTCAGCAATAGAAAGGTCTTTTGCGCTTTTAGCAAAATATCTATTAGAAGCCGACTCAATACCATAGACAACAGAACCATACGGAATCTCATTGAGATACATTTTCAAAATTTCATCTTTAGAAAACTCATTTTCCAGCTGATATGCAATAAGAAGCTCTTTTATCTTTCTGGTATATGTTTTTTCTGGGGTTAAAACAGCATTTTTGACGAACTGTTGTGTGATTGTAGATCCGCCAACTCGACTACCAGTTAATATATTTTTTAAAACAGACCTTATAAAACCCTTAAAATCAAATCCATGGTGTTCATAAAAATTTCTATCTTCTGCAACCAATGTCGCAAACTTAACATAGGAAGATATTTCATCAAGCTCTAGAATAACTCTACTTTGGTCTCCATGAAACTCGTATAAAAGCTTTTCCCCTGTACGATCGTATATTTTTGTAGTTTGTTCAACTTGGCGATCAATAATCTTGTCCGGGCTTGGTAACTTTTTCATAAGCCAAGCATAATATCCCGCACCAACAGTTCCACCGACGAAAAAAAATAAAAGAAAAATTAAAAACAAGGTTGAAATCATTTTTTTCAAGCCTTTTTTATTTCTTTTGTTTATTTTTTTATATTTAGTAACCCGTTCCTTAAATTTTATTTCCGTATCTTTCCATTTTTTTGGAGAAAAATATTTCATAAAATAACACGAAAATTAGCGTCTCGTTCTTTATATTAATACAAACTCTGTATAACGTCAATAATAATAGTATATCATAAAACTAATTTTTTCAATTTTAAAATCCCGCCAAGCGGGATTTATAATATTCTACAGCGCTTCTTGTGTATTATTGTTTTATCGGCATTACAACATAAATATAGTTATTGTCCCCGTTCGGGCGAATAAGACACGGACTGTTTTCGTCTATCGTTTCTAGCGTTGCCTCTAATGATCCTAAATTAGAAAGTCCATCAACAAGATATCTGTGATTTAAAACAATTTTATTTTCTTTCCCGTTTACAACCCCAGAAACAATAGTTTTTTGTTCTCCCGTTTGATTATCTGTTGAATAAACCTCTACGCTTTTTTTTGTTGGTAAAATATTTAATTTTATATCATTGAGCCCGGAGCGAGAAAACAGGCTTGCGCTTTTTGCGCCAGACAACAAATCAGGGACAGAAAGTTTGGCGATTGTATTAAACTCTTTTGGAATAATTTGTTGATAGTCTGGAAATGCCCCCTCTATAAGACGGGAGGTTAGCTCTGTCCCGTTGTATCCAAAAAATACTTGCCCATCATCAACACAAACCTCCAATAAATCATTATCACCAGAAATTATTGATAAAATATTCGACAATTCCCAGGTTGTTTTAAGTGGAATAATTATTTGAATATTATCTTTTGATGATTTTTCTGAAAGGGTTATCTTTTTTTCAGCTAAACGAAAGCTATCTGTGGCAACTAGTGTGGCTATCCCTGGCTGAGAATTAAAACTAACAAAAACGCCGGAAATTTCTGGTCTGGTTTCAGTTGGTAAAACAGCAAAAGAAACTTGCGACAATGCTCGTCGTAATTTTTGCCCATCAATATAAAAAACTGTCTTTTTTTCTATTTGTGGGATTACTGGAAAATCGGTTGAATCAATGCCTTTTATTTTTGTTGTTTTATTCCCACACGAAACGCGCAAGAAACCATCTTCTAATGAAAGTGTCGCGTTTTCTTTTGGTAACAAAGAAACATAGTCTGCTAAAAGCTTTGCTGGAACGGTATATTCTCCATCTGCTTCTGACTTACCACGAATTTTTGTTGTAACGGCAATTTCAAGATTTGTAGAAATTAATTTTAGCGTGTTATTAGAAACTCTAAGCAACACATTATTTAATATGGGAAGATTGATGTTTTTTGTATTAATGTGGCTCGCAACCAAAAGTCCTTGTTGTAGATTTTCTTGTGTACAAACAAACTTCATAAAGCTATGGACTGTAAGCAGTGGGCAGTAAACTCTTATCAACAGTTTTTGTTTATCTGTTTTGCAATACAGCTTTTCTTCTTTATATTTATTAATAGATAGTACTAGTAGTAGGTCTGTGGATAGCGGGGATAAAATAATTTTTTTTATAAAAAAGAGGTTAAATAAAACAATTTAAACCCCCCTTTATTGTTTATAACCCGTTCTTTATTTTGTGTGTGTTTTCGGTCTTTGTTAACAGCTTGTAGATGTCAAAATATTTCTTGTGGAAAACCCGTTGTTTTATACACTGTTTTTCCACACCGATATCTACAACTTACCCCCACAATATTATATAGTGGGGCTGTTATAGGCGTTCTGTTTTAATGTTTCCAAATCTTGTTTTAATTGTATATTTCCTTCTATCGCTTTTTTTATTTTACTACATGCGTGCATAACGGTCGTATGGTCTTTCCCACCAACTTCCTTTCCTATTGTTGGGAAAGAAAAACTAAGTTCCTCGCGCATTAAATACATTAAGACTTGTCGCGGCCAAGCAACTCTTTTTTCTCTTGTTTTCCCAAAAAGCTCATTAGTGTCTAGGTTATAAAAATCACAGATCGTGTTTACTAGGTGTTTTGTTGTGATGTTTTTTTTTGTTTTATTGGGAGCAAAACCAGAAACAATGTTTTTTATGATTTCAAAAGAAGGAGAGGCGTTCCGAAGTTGATGATAAGCAATTATTTTTGTTAAAACACCTTCCAGTTCTCTAATATTGCTTTGGATGTTTGCCGCAATGTATTGTAATATTCGCCTGTCAAGGTTATATTTTTTTTCTTGGCATTTTGATTGTAAAATAGCGATTCTTGTTTCAAGGTCTGGGGAGGATATGTCGGCAACCATTCCCCACTCAAGACGGGAGCGAAGACGCTCTTCAAGCCCGGGAATTTCTTTTGGCGCCTTATCACAGGTTACAATAATTTGTCTGTCGGATTGGTGTAGTTCGTTATAGGTATGGAAGAACTCTTCTTGGGTTCCTTCTTTTCCTGTTAAAATTTGGATATCATCTACCAACAATAAATCAACCCCGCGGTACTTGTCTTTAAATTCTTTCATCTTTTTTAAGCGGATTGCGTTTGTGTATTCTGTTGTAAATTTTTCGCAGGTTAAATAAAGAATTTTTGTTTCCGGGTTTTTCTTTAAAAGTTCGTGACCAACGGCGTGCAAAAGATGAGTTTTCCCAAGACCGACGCCACCGTATATAAATAGAGGGTTGTATGCTTTTCCGGGTCTGGCAGCAACCGCTTGGCAGGCGGCGTGTGCCAACTCATTGCTTTTTCCAACGATAAATGTGTCAAAAACATATTTCGGGTTAAGCCCAAACTTATTAAGACGATCCCTTTTTTGTTCAGGAACCGCTGTCTCAGATGGGTTTATTTGAGAATCTTTTATAATAACTACATTCGTGTTTAGTGAATATCTCGGCTCAACTTTATAGATCAGGCCGAGTAATGGCTGTCCGGTTAGTTTTTGAAGAGTTTTTTTAATTTCCTCGTTATATTTTTGTTCAAGCCAGCTTTTTGTAAATGCGTTTGGAACAGCTATTATTATATTATTTTTTTCAAAAGAAGAAATAGAGGTATTTTTAAACCACGTCGTAAAATTTGCTTTTGATAAAGTTAGTTCTAGCTCACCCAATGCGGATTGCCAAAGCTCATCATTATTCATATTTTGAAAATAATTATTAGCGACAATACCTTATTAGGAATAATAGCATATATGTTAATAACTTTGCAAAATTGTGGAAAAAAGAGGCAAACTGTGGATAACTTTTTAAAAATGTGGATAAAGTTGACAGGGGCATTAAAAACTGATATAATATATTTATAAAATTAGTAATTACCCAATATGCCTAAACGCACTTATCAACCAAAAAAACGAAAAAGAGCCAGAACTCATGGGTTTAGAAAAAAAATGGCAACAAAAGCCGGTAAAAAGGTTTTGAAAAGCCGAAGAGAAAAAGGAAGAAAAAAGCTTACTCCATAAATCTATAACCCATAACTCGCAATTTAGAATTCATAATAATTTTTTTAGGGTAACCTTATTGAATTGTTACGGGTCCTATGTTCCGTGTTATATGATTTTGTG